>JAAVBN010000001.1 GCA_014803545.1 bacterium
ATATCATTTTGATAAAAATTTTAATGATAGGAATTTTAACTTATATTCGGTTGACTTTTATACTTTGTGGTATAATTTTAATAAAGTAAATATATTTTTATTAACCCCTTATTTATATTAAACTTATAAAAAATATCCCCTCGCATCTGAGGGGATAAGTTTTTCACATCAAACATTAAATATCAAGGTTTACAACATTTAATGCATTTGCCTGTATGAAATCACGACGTGGTTCAACAATGTCGCCCATAAGGGTAGAGAAGACTTCATCCGCCTCCGCAGAATTGTCTGCCTTTACTTGAAGAAGGGTTCTTGAATTTGGATCCATTGTTGTTTCAAACAATTGTTCCGCATTCATTTCACCAAGTCCTTTATAACGGGAAATTGTTAAACCGTTTTTACCAATCTCGTAAATCTTATATAACATTTCAACAGGAAGTGAAACATCATAGGATTTATCCTTTAAGATTAGTTGAACCTTGTCTTTGAAGACTTCTTTCATTTCATTTAACATTTCATCAATGCGACGAGCTTCGGCACTTTCAATTTCGCGATTACGTAAGATATGTTCTTCGTTAACTCCACGAAGGGTGCGTTTAAATTTAATACCGTGTTCATCCATTTCGTATGTCCAACCTTTGAAATTTTCACGTTCAAAGTTGTTCATTCTATCAACTGTCTTTTTAGCATTTTGTTCCATAACAGATTTGTTGCCAACAGAAGTTTCTGAAAACATTCCACAGATAGCAGCGTTTTCAACAATCTTTAATGGAGTGTATTTTGTAAGTGGGTCAACAAGCTTTGCCATCTTTCTTGCACGTTCAATTAAATCACGCAAGTCAAGTCCAGCAATTTTTGTGCCATCGGAACTTTCCAATACTCCATCGTTCACAATTAAATCAATAAGGTAATTTTCAAGGGCTGTATCGTCCTTCATATATGTTTCGGAGTTGCCTTTTTTAACCTTGTAAAGTGGAGGTTGTGCGATGTATAAGTATCCTTTGTTGATAATTTCTGGCATTTGACGATAGAAGAAAGTCAAAAGCAAAGTTCTGATGTGGGCGCCGTCAACATCGGCATCGGTCATAATTATGATTTTATGATAACGAAGTTTGTTTATATCAAATTCGTCCTTTCCAATACCACAACCAAGGCCAAGTATCAATGTTCCAATAATTTCAGAAGAAAGAACGCGGTCAAATCTTGCACGCTCAACATTTAATATTTTACCACGAAGTGGAAGTATTGCTTGGTTTGCGCGGTTTCTTCCTTGCTTTGCAGAACCACCCGCAGAATCTCCCTCAACTATGAATAGTTCGGATTTTGCAGGATCTCTTTCCTGACAATCAGCAAGTTTTCCAGGAAGGGAGGCAATATCAAGTGCAGTTTTTCTTCTGGTTAGCTCCCTTGCCTTTCTTGCAGCTTCACGTGCAGTTGCTGCCTCTATAATTTTTTCAATGATTTGTTTTGCTTCTGTTGGATGTTCCTCAAACCATGTAGAAAGTCTGTCGTTTACGACACTTTCAACAACTGGGCGAACTTCACTTGATACAAGTTTATCCTTTGTTTGGGAGGAGAATTTTGGATCAGGAACCTTGACTGATAAAACGCAGGTTAAACCTTCACGCATATCCTCACCAGCAATTTCCAAATCTTTCTTTTTCAAAAGTCCGTTTTGATTTACATAATTATTTACGCAACGAGTAAGTGCGGCACGGAAACCAGCCAAGTGAGTACCACCATCGCGTTGATGAATATTGTTTGTAAAGCAAAGCATATTTTCGTGGTAGGAATCGTTATATTCAATAGATGCCTCCACCATAATATTATCCTTTTCACCCCTTAAATTGATAGGTGCGGAAATAAGAGCATTTTTACTTCGGTCAAGATATTTAACAAATGCCTCTATACCACCTTCATAGAAAAATTCTACTACACGTTCTTCGGCTTGGCGTTTATCAGTAAGGATTATTTTTACACCGCTGTTTAAAAATGCAAGTTCGCGAAGACGTGCTTCAATAGTTGTGAAATCAAATTCAATTGATGGGAAAATTTCATTTGATGGGAAGAATGTGACTTCGGTTCCCTTCATTTCCTCTGATACTTCCTTTACAACGCGGATTGGTTCAACAACTTCACCATTTGCGAATTTCATAAAGTGTTCTTTGCCTTCACGCCAAATGCGAAGTTCTAACCAGCTTGAAAGAGCGTTCACAACGGAAACACCCACACCGTGAAGACCACCAGAAACCTTATATGAGTTTTGGTCAAATTTACCACCTGCGTGAAGTTCTGTCATAATAAGTTCGGCTGCGGAACGACCTGTTTCCTTATTAATACCAACTGGAATACCTCTACCATTATCAAGGACGGATACAGAGCCATCGGCATTTAAAGTAATGCGAACGCAATCGCACCAACCTGCTAAAGCCTCATCAATAGAGTTATCAACAACTTCGTATACCATGTGATGAAGACCTGTGCCGTCATCGGTATCACCAATATACATACCTGGGCGTTTGCGGACTGCTTCTAAGCCCTTTAAATATTTAATGCTGTCTGCGGAATATTCTGCCTCTGCCTTTTTAATGGCTTCTTTATCGTGAGCCTTCATTTCACGATTGTGGCGGATTTCTTCATCAGTATCTTGGGTATGAGTATCGTGGAGTTCAATTGCTTCTTCCTTGATTTCCTCTGCTACTATTTCATTTTGCAAATCTTGTTTATTTTTATCTTCTGCCATTTTTTTAACCTTTCCTTTTTATAATTAAAATTATAGTTAGATTTTAGTAAAAATTTTTCTTAGAATCAAGGAAAATCCTAAACTTTTTAATGGTCGGGAGGTAGGAATTTTACAAAAAATTATGGGATTTTTTTGGATTTGAATTAAAAACGCTTTTAAATCAATTTTAAGAAGGGTTTGGTGGATTTTGTGTTGACAAAAAGGGACTTCTATGAAAGAAGTCCCCGTTTTAAAAAGCTTAAATTTTTACTCTCTACAACCACAACCTGCTTGATCTTCCATATCGCCTTGTGCTTCGTAATCTTTTTTATTTATATTTTCTTCCATTCTTTTCATTTTTGATGCGAGAGCTTCATCAATATCTATATTCAAACTTTTTGCAAGAAGTTTTGTGTAGATGATAACGCCTGCAAGTTCGCTATCAAGTTTGCTTGGTTTTTCAAGATGCTTTCTGCTGACAAGACCGAATGCACGTGCAACTTCGCGGGAAAGTTTACCTGTCTTTGTCATAAGCTTCATCAAGATAAGAGATGCTTGCATTTCCTTTGATTGAGTTTTATAAGTTTCATTCCATTTTTTTAAATAAGTATCCAAGAATTTTTGCATATCTTTTTTTTCCATAATAAACTCCTTTTTGTTGGTTAATATTTGCTGTTAAGCAATATAGATTATACCCTAAAATAAAGGGCAAACCTAGGAGTCTATATTCAAAGGAAACGTTTCTTATTTGGCTTTTCTATACTCTTTATTTTTGCAAAATTCCTTGATATAGCAAGTTTCACATTTTGGATGTTGTGCCTTACATTCATATCTTCCATATAAGACAAGGAAATTTGAAATAAGAGGTTTATATTCCTCTGGTGTGATTTTATCAAGTACCTCTTCTATTTGCTCTGGTGTAGTGGCAGTGTCTGGCACTAAATCAAGGCGGTGAGTCAGACGCATAACGTGGGTATCAACACCTATTGTAGGAGTGCTATAAAGTTCGTTTAAAATAACATTTGCAGATTTTCTTCCTATACCAGAAAGGCTCATTAACTCCTCCCGTGTTTTTGGAAGGTGGCCACCAAATTTTTCAATTAAAGTTTCGGACATTTCAATTATATGTTTTGCCTTCATATTAAAAAAACCAATGGATTTTATGTATTTTTTAAGTTCCGTTTCACCAAGTTCAAGCATAGCTTTTGGATTATCAACAATTTCAAACAAAGCACGTGTTGCGATGTTGACTTGTTTATCGGTTGATTGTGCGGAAAGAAGGACTGCTACTGCAAATTGGTATGGATTATAATAATTAAGTTCGGATTTTTTCGCACCTATTTTTTTATTAAAAATAGAAAGAAGTTTTTTATATTCGTTCTTTGTTATCATCTACACCAACTCCTCCAACTGTTTATTTATGCTTTCAATTTCGGTATTTATATTTTGGATTTCCGATTGTATTTTTGATATATCACCAGTTGTATCTGATAAGGCAAGTTTCGTAAGGTTTGCCTTTTCCGTTTGCAAATTTTCCCTATGTAAAAGGAGTATTTTTTCACGCATAATATTTTCGGCGGTATCTGGTTTTTTGATAAGAGAATCTATCTCAAACTTTAAAAGTATTTGTGGTTTGAAACCCTTTTCCTCCAAAAACTTCATAATAGTTTCACGAGTATGTGGATTGATGCTTAGCTCTGATATAACGGCATTAAAAATCTTTTTATATACAGAATTGTTAAGGGTGATTTTTTTACCTTCCTCCAAAAATTTAAAAAACAATGATGGATAGGTAATTGCAAATGCAAGAATCATTTTTTCATTTGGGTTTTCGGGATTTGCCTTTACCTTTGGTGTAGGAGGTGCGGATTTCACTTTTGCAAATTTACTCCTCATACGGGAATTAAAATCCTCCGTATAAAATTTTCGCACTGCTTCATTTTTAATATTTGTAAGTTCCTTTTTTATCTCCTCTGAAAGCCCTGCTCTTTGTTCTGGTGTCTGTATTGTTTTATCCGATGTAAAATAAAGCCATAAAATATCGGAAAGAGAGATACATTTTGTATCAAGCATTTCTTGGAATTTATCATGACCGAAGGAATGGAGGAACTCGTCTGGGTCCTTTGCCCCCTCTATCAAACAGAATTTTAGAGATTTACCTGGGCGAAGAATTGGAAGTACACGAAGGGCGGCGCGGATACCTGCCTTTCTTCCTGCGGTATCACTGTCAAAGCAAAGAATAGGTTCTGAGGATAGTTTCCAAAGAAGTTCAATTTGCATTTCGGTGATTGCTGTGCCAAGTGGTGCAACCGCAGTTTTAAAACCGAATTTATGAAGGGAGATTGTATCCATATAACCTTCGGTTGCGATTACTTGATTTTTTTCAATAGCCTCAATACGAGCTTGGGCAAGTCCGTAAAGGTTGCGTCCCTTTGAAAATATCATTGATTCTGGGGAATTAAGATATTTTGGAAGACTGTCATCCATAACACGACCACCAAAGGCGATAATTCGCCCCCTTGAATCAGTAATTGGAAATAAAACTCTGTTTCTGAAATAATCATAAGGAGTTTTTGTTTTCTCGCTTATTCTTGCCAAACCAGAATTTAAAATTTGCTTTATTGGAATATGTTTGTTTTCAAGATATCTTATCAACTTATTTCCATTTGGAGCATAGCAAAGATGAAAGTTCGCAATCATTTCATCGGAAAGCCCGCGTTTTCTTAAATACTCTAAACCCTCTTTGCCCTCATCACTATATAAACATTCCTTATAAAAATCGGCAGCGAGTTTTAAAACTTCGTATAAATCGTGGGATTGTTTATCACGTGCCCTTTGTTCTGGGGTGGATTTTGGCATTTCAATACCGTTGTCCTGACATATCTTTTCTATTGATTCTATAAATGAAAGGTGGAGGTGTTGCATAAAGAAAGTTATAATATCGCCGTGTGCACCACAACCAAAGCAATGATAAAAGTTTTTTTCATCGGAAACAGAAAAAGATGCTGTTTTTTCGTGATGAAACGGACAACAGCCCCAATGTTCCTTACCTTTTCGGGTCAATGGGATATATTTTGAAATGGTATCAACTATTGATATTCTATCCCGAAGATTTTCTATAAAAGACTTATCTATATTCATAACTTAATTCCTTATACCTTAAAAATAGATTAGTTTTATAAAAATTGCAATATTTTAATAGTTAAAAAAATTTATTAAAAACTATTGTATTTGACTTTGAAATATCTATAATAAAAGAAAAAACACTAAAAGGATTTTATTATGCAACAAAATGAATTAGATATTCTTCGCCACAGTGCAAGCCATATTATGGCACAGGCAATAAAGGAACTTTACCCATCGGTCAAGTTTGCAATTGGACCATCTATTGAAAATGGTTTTTATTATGATATTGATATGGAAGAAAAATTAACCGTTGAAGATTTCCCTAAAATAGAAGAAAAGATGAAGGAAATTATCAAACGCAATCTTCCTATTGTTCGTGAAGAGTTATCTACAACGGAAGCTAAAAAATTATTTGCGAATGAGCCATATAAAATTGAAATTATTTCTGATTTGGAAAAAAATGGTGTTGATACGGTAAGCATTTACAGACAAGGTGAATTTTTTGACCTTTGTCGTGGTCCACATATCAAATATACATCCAACCTTAAACATAATGCCTTTAAGCTTATGTCTGTGGCTGGTGCGTATTGGAGAGGTGATAGTAAAAACAAAATGCTTCAACGAATCTATGGAACTGCTTGGAATAATAAAGAGGAGTTGGAATCCTATATCACTATGCTTAGTGAGGCGGAAAAACGCGATCACAGAAAAATTGGTGTGGCGATGGATTTGTTCCATTTTGAACCTGACTATGCTCCTGGTGCAGTTTTCTGGCATCCAAAGGGTTGGAAGATGTTCCAAACTCTTATTTCTTATATGAGAAAGAAGCAAGCTGATAACGGTTATATTGAGGTATCTACCCCAACAATTATGAACAGATGTTTATGGGAAACCTCTGGTCATTGGGATAAGTATAAACACAATATGTATACTGCAACTGTGCAAGATGAGGATACGGAATTTGCTGTAAAACCTATGAATTGCCCAGGTGGAGTTTTGATTTATAAACAAGGAATTAAAAGCTATCGCGATCTTCCTATTCGTATGGCAGAATTTGGTAAAGTAAACAGGTATGAAGCCAGCGGTGCCCTTCACGGGATACTACGCGTTCGTGAGTTTACACAGGATGATGCGCATATCTTCTGCACTACTGAACAAATGGAAGAAGAATGTGTAAAGGTCATAAAACTTATTATGAATATTTATAAGGATTTTGGCTTTGATACTGTTCGTATAAAACTTTCTACACGTCCAGAAAAAAGAATCGGTTCTGATGAAGTTTGGGATATGCTTGAAAAAGCTTTGGCAAATGCCCTTGAACATAACGGATATGAATATACTATATTTGAAGGTGAAGGTGCTTTCTATGGTCCAAAGTTGGAGTTTGTTCTTCGCGATGCGATTGGTCGTGATTGGCAATGTGGAACTTTGCAGGTAGATATGAACTTAACCGAACGTTTTGATTTATCCTATATAGGAAAAGACGGTGAAAAGCACAGACCTGTTATGCTTCATAGAGCTTTGTTCGGTTCTCTTGAAAGATTTACAGGAATCTTGATTGAAAACTTTGCTGGTCGTCTTCCACTTTGGTTATCGCCTATTCAAGTTGCTATTGCAACAGTTAATGAAGGTGTTGTTGATTATGCAGAAGAAGTTAACAAGCTTTTGACTGATAATGGCATTACAACAATACTTGATACAAGCAATGAAAAAATAAGTTATAAGGTTCGTGCGCATTCAACAACAAAGGTTCCTGTTATCGCAGTTATAGGAAACAAGGAAAAGGATAATCGCACTATTACACTTCGCAGACTTGGCAGTGAAGAATCTCAAACCATAGCCTTGAATGATTTTATTGAAAGCATAAAATCTGAAATAAAAAAAGTAGTTGACTAATTTGTTTTTTATGGCTAATATCCCATATAGTTTTAATAATTATATGGAGATATATAAATGATAATTATATTAAATAAAGATAAGCAAAAAGAATTTAAAGAATCTCGTATTATAGATGCTCATCATCTTATGACAGCCTATATTAAAAATATGGGTGATGATGTGAAAATAAAAGAATTAGAGCTTAAAACAGATGTTAAATTTATCTTTGAAGGTAAAGAAAGAAAAGAAACTGCTGTTTTAAGATTCAAAGATACAAAGAAAAAAGATATGCTTTATTCTTATGAATATGAATTTGCGGGACATAAATTTTCAAAAACTTATGTAAAAAATGAATATAGAAATGCAAAAGTTCTTACCTTAGCATTAAATCATACTGATTTATATAAAGTTATTGAAAAGGAAATACCTGCAAATCCATCATTAAAAGATATATGGGAAAAAGGTATAAATTCTGGAAGTGAACCTTTTTATACTTTCTTTTATCTAACAGACCCAACATTATTTAAACACACTGTATACCAGATAGGAAATACAGTTATTAGGGATAAATACAATTTAATGGCTGAAATGTTTATAAAAGCCCTAAAATTTGATAAAGATAAAACTATTAGGTATAAACTTAATACTGATAAAATGACCTTAAATTTATATACTTCTAAGACAAGATAAAAAGGAATTAAAATGAAAGTAAATTATACTGATGATTTTAAAGATAAACCTATAATACCATCTGACAGTATTAGTAGCGATAATTCAATGAATAAAAAAGCAATAGTTGTGTATGATTCCGATTCAGAGGAATATACAAAAGAATATTTAAAAGATGTAGATAACTATTTTAAGAATTTTGAAGGAGGAGCTCCATACCCTGACATATTTAGGTATATTTTATCTGATCATAAAGAATATATATTCAAAAGATCATATCGGATACTTGAAAACGATCCTGCTGATTATGATATAACAGCACATATTAAAAATATGGGTAATAGTGATTTAAAAATAACAAAATTAGAAATAGAAAAGGATGTTAAGTTCACTCTTGATGGTAAAGAAAGGACTGAAAAAGCTATTTTAAGATTTGAAGATACCTATGAAAAAGATATACTTTATACCGCACAATATGAATTTGCTGGACGCAAATTTGTAAAAAATTATGTAAAAGAAGAATATAAAACCACTGAACCAAGACGTGTTAATATATTTGAAAATACCCCTTTTTATAAAATTGTAGTGGAAAAAAAGCCTGTAAATGATTCATTAGAAACTATATTTGGAAAGTTAACAAGTAAAAAATATGAAGATATAAACAGTAAAGTTTACAGCGATTTCAGGTCTGTATGCCAAAACTTTGATGAATATATAAATAATGAGGCTTATAGCAATGTTAAAAAAGCTGACTTAGCCAGAATATTTATAGAATCCCTAAAATTTGATAAAGAAGTTACTCATGAATTAAACATTAAACTTTATAATTACTTAACTTTAAAAACAAGATAAGGAATTTAAAATAAAAACTTGCTTTATTATACAAAATATGTCATAATGGACTTTGTTGAAGTTAAACACAACTGAAAGGATAATAAAAAAATGAAAAAATTAGTAAATTATTTAGCTATTGCTGGTGTTGCTCTTGCTGTAACTGCTTGTGGCGATAAAGAACCTGAAACATCTGTTGATAATTCAGAAGTTGTTATTTCTGAAGAAATTAAAGGTGTTCTTGCTGGTACACAAGCTGACTTAGATGCTCGTGCTGGAAATGTTGTATATTTCGGTTATGATAAATACTCATTATCTCCAGAAGCAACAAAAACTTTGAAAAAACAAGCTGCATGGTTAAAAATGTTCCCAGAAGTTAACATCATCATTGAAGGAAACTGCGATGATCGTGGAACAAGAAAATACAACCAAGCTCTTGGTGAAAAACGTGCAAATGCTGCAAAACGTTATTTAATTGCTCAAGGTATTTCTGCTAAACGTATTACAACAGTATCTTATGGTAAAGATAGACCTGCTGTTCTTGGAAATACAGAAGAAGCATATGCTAAAAACCGTCGTGATGTAACTGTTATTGCAAAATAATTAAACTACATTACGTTTGTTTTAAATCCCCCTTTGTTGGGGGATTTTTTTATATTTTTATTTACATTACTTTTTTCCTATGCTAAATTTTAATTACTTTTAAAATTTAAGGAGTATTACTATGGCATATACAAATTTTTCTGAAATCAAAACTGATTTAAATACTAAAATGGCAAAGGCTTTGGAGGTNTTTAAAAAGGATTTATCTGGACTTAGGACTGGTCGTGCATCTATAAATCTTCTTGATAATATTATGGTNATGGCTTATGGTTCACCTACNCCTATTAATCAAGTGGCAAGTCTTTCTACTCCTGATGCAAGGACTATTTCNATTTCTGTTTGGGATAAATCTGTTGCTGGNGCTGTGGAAAAAGCTATTCGTGATTCCGATTTGGGACTTAATCCTGCATCTGATGGAACACTTATCAGAATTACTCTTCCTACACTTACAGANGAAAGAAGAAAGGAGCTTGTNAAAGTNGCAAATGGATANTGTGANCAAGCAAAAGTTTCTATCCGTAATATTCGNCGTGATGGTATGGATGGNGTAAAGGCCCTTGAAAAAGACAAGGTTATTTCCGAAGATGAAAGAAAAGCAAACGAAGATGAAATTCAAAAATTAACTGATAAATTTATTTCTGAGGTTGATGAGCATCTTAAAACTAAACAATCCGAAATTATGAGTATTTCATAGGAGTTTTTTATGGCGGACAATTTGAAAATACCTCAACATATTGCTATTATTATGGANGGTAATGGAAGATGGGCGAAAAACAAAGGTCTTCCTAGAACTGTGGGACATACTAATGGTGCAAAGGCTCTTCAACGTGTNGTNGANGCNTGTAAAAANTTTGGNGTAAAAATCTTGACTGTTTATGCTTTTTCAACTGAAAATTGGGNCAGNCCAAAGGAAGAAGTTGATTTTTTGATGGATTTGTTTGCAAAATATCTTAAAAACCAANCAAAAAAATTGATTGAAAATAAAATTCGTTTCCGTGTGCTTGGTGATAAATCTCGCTTTTCTAAAAATATTCAAGAATCTATGATAAAGCTTGAAAATGAAACNGCTGGATTTGATGAGTTTTANCTTAATGTTGCAATGAATTATGGTGGAAGAGCCGAGATTGTAAAGGCNNCAANAGAAATTGCAGANGAGGTAAAGGCTGGAAATCTTGATATAGAATCAATTGATGAGAAAGTTTTTGAAAATCANATTTANACNTTTGGGCAACCTTCACCTGATTTAATAATTCGCACAAGTGGAGAGCAAAGGTTAAGTGGATTTTTATTGTGGCAATGTTCNTATAGTGAACTTTACTTTCCTAAAATTCATTTTCCAGATTTTGATGAGGAGCAANTTAAACTTGCAATAGAAGAATATACAAAAAGGGATAGNCGTTATGGAAAAGTTTAAAAAGNNTTTAAAGTCTTTGACTTCTACAAANAAAAGACTNCGTATTACATCTGCGNTTATTATGCTTATTTGTGCATTTATAATTTTTAAAATTGGAGCGGTGGCAGTATCTGCTTTGGCTTTNNTTNTTGCCTCTCTTATGATTTATGAATATGATGTAAAGCTTTTCAAGGTGTCATCAACAAANTTTATGTGGGATTTGGTAAGTATTGTTGGAATGCTTTTTTTATTTTNCTTAAATAAGGCGACTTTTAAATTTCCAACTTACTATTTTTCTGTTGTTTTTATAATATTATTTTGTGTATCAAATCTTTTTAACATAGCAACGGACAGAAAGCATTGGATACTTGAAAGTTTAGAGCCTTTATATATTGGTTTTGGAATTATGGCTTTGCTATATGTTTACTTTTTAGATATGTTTTCATTTATATGCATTTTCATTATAACTATAACAACTGACAGTGGAGCATATTTCATTGGAAGTTTAATAGGTGGTCCAAAGTTGTGTCCTAAAATCAGCCCAAAAAAAACTATCAGTGGGGCAATTGGTGGAATACTTTGTGCGTTTGCCTTTGGCACAACTTATTTAATTATTTCTTTGTGGATTTCTGGGGCTGATTACTTTGGATATATTTATCCGTTTGCTTTGCTTACAATTATTCTTTCAATAATATCACAATGTGGGGATTTATTTGAATCGTGGCTTAAACGCTTAAATAATATAAAAGATTCAAGCAATATTATACCTGGACATGGTGGTGTGCTTGACAGGTTTGATAGTGTTTTATTTGTTGCCCCTGTTGTAGCATTGATTATGGCTTTTTTAAAAATTGGTTATTTTCTTTTTTAATAAAAAGTATTAAAAGAACTGGGTTTAGAGGTAAAACTTTATGAAAAATGTATTTAATATATCGCCAATTTATTCTTTTTTAGATGTGCTTGGTGAATATGTATTAAATACGGCAAAGGCTCAAAATCTTAATATTGCAAATGATATTATACTTCTTCCTACAAGAAGGGCGTGTCGTGCATTAAAAGATGTTTTTGTGCGTCTTAATGATGGGGCGAGTATGCTTCCGAAAATACTTCCGCTTGGTGATGTGGATGAAGATGGGTTTGCGTTTCTTGATTATGAAAATGATNATATAATTGTAGANGAATTACCGCCTGCTATTCCTGATGTNGAAAGGAATTTAATCCTGTCAACTCTTATAAAGAAAAAAAATCCTTCGCTTAATGATGAGCAGGCATTTGCGCTTGCGGTGGATTTGGCNCATCTTATTGANACNGTTGAAATGGAGATGTTGGATTTTTCCAAACTTTCGGAAATTGTGCCTGANAATTTATCNGTTTATTGGCANGANACTTTGAAATTTTTGCAAATTATTACNGAATGGTATCCACAAATTTTAAAGGAGCGAGGTTATCTTAACCCTGTGGATAGGAANATAAANCTTATATATAANCAAGTGGAAATATGGNAAAANAATCCNNNNAGTGGAAGAATTTTTGTTGCGGGGTCTACTGGTTCNCTTGTNCCNATNTCNTATATGATAAATGCGATTTCAGAAATGGAAAATGGGTATGTNATACTTCCNCATCTTGACAGAGTNTTAAGTGATAANGATTTTTANAATGTNGGGCAAAACCACCCGCAATATGGTATNAAAAACCTTCTTTTAAAAATGAAAGTGAAGCGTGATGAGGTTGTGGATTTGGCGCCCTCCTCNGTTCAAAATACTGCNTCAAAGGACAGGNAAGTTTTANCAAGCTATATTATGCTTAATTCTTCATTAAATGAAACATGGCAAAATATGCCATCTGTATCATCAAATGTATTAGATGGTGTTTCAAAGATAGTNCTTAAAACTGANTCTGATGAAACTTTGGCAATATCNCTTTGTATAAGNGANATGGTGGAGNAAGGCAAAAAAACTTTGCTTATTACACCAGACAGAAAAATTGCAAAATCGGTTGCGTCCGAACTTAAACGATGGAATATAATTGTTGATGATTCCGCAGGTNTCAGTGCAAGTGAAATTGATACGGGAAATTATATGATACTTCTTTTAAATGCGATTATTAATAAATTTCCGTCATTTGANCTTCTTTCAATTTTGAAACATAAATTTACCTCGTTTGGGTATAAAAAGGAAGTGTTAGAGGNGATTGTAAANAACCTTGAANNNGAAATTTTGCGGGGAAATTTNGGGCTTGAAACTTTGGATAAAATTATATCAAANGCGGAGGAAGTAAANATTAAAAAAGGNGAAATTGTTATAAGCCCTATTCTTAACCTNCTTTTAAAATTAAATGAAAAAGCCAGCTTTTTTGATACAATTTTTAAAACTTCGGACGGGAAAGCNTCNCTTTATGATATNTTAAGTAATCATATNAAAATTGTTGAGGAGTTTGTGGAAAATGATGAAAAAGANCTGGGTTTTGTGGATAAAATTTTATATAATGGGGATTTAAAAGCTCAACTTTCAAATGCTTTGCGGGAACTTCTTAAAACTCTTTTGATACTTAAAAATGATGATTTGGGGATTGANAGNATGGATATGAAATCCTATCGTGATTTTATTTCAAATTATCTTTTTAATTTGAAGCTACGACCTACTGTTAATTCACACCCTTTGATTGCGATTATGAACTCTATTGAGGCGCGACTTCTTAATGCTGATGTGTTTATTATGGCNGGATTGAATGAGCAAACTTTTCCATCTACTACAGCGGATGACCCATGGATGAGCCGACCTATGAAGGGGGAATTTGGGCTTCCTCTTCCAGAGAGAAAAATTGGTTTATCTTCGCATGATTTTACAGAGTTCTTTTGTAAGCCAAATGTTATTATGACAAGGGCTGTAAAAGTTGATGGAAATAACACTATTGAATCACGGTGGCTTCAAAAACTTGATGCAATAGCTCAAATCAAAAATTTACAAATTGATACGGCGTTTTCAGATACTATTTTATATTGGACGCTTAATATTGATAAAAGTGAATCTGAAGTTATAAAATGCGAAAGACCTGCACCAAAGCCACCATTGTTTGCAAGGCCAAAGGAGCTTTGGGCAACAAGCATTGAAAAGCTTTATCGTGATCCGTATATAATTTTTGCAAATAAAATTTTAAAACTTAAAAAGCTTGATGATATTGATATGGATACTATGCCAGCGGATTTTGGAAATATTGTTCATAACTCTTTGGAAGAATTTAAAAACAAAAATCTTTGTTCCTATGCGGATTTGATGGCTATTATTATGAGGAATGCTGTCCCATATATGGAAATTGATATAATTGATTTTTGGATTAAAAAGTTTGAGGATATTTCCAAATGGTTTATTGATTATGAGGCAAGTCTTAAAGATTTAATTGAAAATACCTATACGGAAATAAGTGGGGAAATGAAAATCACGGATAATTTCACACTTAAAGCAAAGGCGGACAGAATAGATATTCTTAAAAACTCAGGTGGTGCGATTATTTCCGATTATAAAACGGGGACGGCGCCTTCTGCAAAGGAAGTTAACTCTGGATATGCTCCACAACTTCTTTTGGAAGCACTTATCCTTAATAATAATGGTTTCCCATTAAAGGGAAAGGTAAAAACTTCTTCGCTTAGATATTTAGAAATTGCAAAGGGTAATAAGATTATCTTTGATAATGAAAAATATGATATTGATGATTTAATTGGAAAAACTTATCAAACCTTAGTAAATATTATTACCAAATTTGAAGATGAAAATACTCCATATATATCACGACCAAACCCTTCAAAGGTTGGGAATGCGATAGAGGAGTATTCCGAATATACCCATCTTGCAAGAGTAAAAGAATGGAGTGAGAATTAAAGTTCTACTGTTTCATATAACAACCATTTGGAATTTTTTACATTATAATTTCTTACGAAAACCCATACATCTGTTATTGTTTCAAGGTAGTTATCGTCGCCCTTTATAATATTACCATTTGAATCCTTTAATACAGTAGTTTGTTCTGATGTAAATTCAATAATAATACTTGCAAGTTTATTTTCTACGTTTATATCCTTTATTATTATATCCTTAAAACGAACAATTTCTGTATCCAAAGTTTGTTCTTTTTTTTCAAGTTCCTTTATACTTTCATTAAAGACATTATATACCTTTTCGGAGACAAGGGGTTTTAAATTTTTTCTGTCTTTCTTTTCAAAGAAATTTAATATTTTTTTGAAAATTTCCTTTGAATCTTCGGCAAATGATTTTAAACTAAATTCCCTATCTATTTTAGAAAGTTTGTTTGTTCCTTCCTCTATATTTTTCTTAAACATTTGTTCAATTGCTTCGGCTAGGACTTTTTTATCCTTTATATTAACAAAATTTTTTACAATTTTCTTTTTTATTTGTTTTGTGGAAATATTTTCATTTTTAGCATTTTCTGGCTTTAATATTCCATAAAGTGAAACAATTATTACTATAAAAAGTCCTATTATTAAAAAATCAAAAATATTTAACATTTTTACCCTTTAAAAATTTTCTTGTTTAATTTATATAATATAATATAGTATAAATATTAACAAATTTAAAGAGGAAAAAAATAAAATGAATGAAAATGTAAAAAACAATACACAAAAAAAACCTGAATTTGAAATTCTTAATCAATTTATAAAGGATTTATCTTTGGAGGCTCCTAACTCTCCTAAAATCTTTTTTGAAAAGATTGAAGAAAAGCCAAATATGGAAATTAACTTAGAAGTTAAGTCAACTCCTGTTAATGAAAAACTTTTTGAAGTAGTGCTTCATATCAAAGTTAAAAATTCATTAAAAGAAAATGCTCTATATTTAATTGACCTTTCATACGGTGCTATGGTTGTATTAAATGTAGAAGATGAGGAAACTAAAAAAGCACATCTTTTAAAATCTGTGCCTGCTTATCTTTTCCCATTTGTAAGAAGTTTGATTGCTGATTTAACAAAGGACAGTGGTTTTATGCCTTTTGTTCTTCAACCTATTAATTTTGATGGATTAAAGGAAGAAAATAAGCAACCTCTTCCTGCAAATGAAGATAAATAATTTACGGAAAGTTTTAAATGTTAAAAAACATTATTACTATTTTCAAAATTATTTTATTTGTTTTGTGGATGATTACACAAATGCCTGTGCTTATTTTGGTTCATTACACAAAGTTTTTGATGCCATGGTATGCAAGGTTTTATTTTAAGGCAGTTTGCTTGATTTTGGGAATAAGGGTAAAAGTAAAGGGTGGTAAGCTTGCCAAAGCCAGAAAGCTCCTTATCCTTTCAAATCATGCGTCTTATTTAGATATATTTGCACTTGGTTCGGTTTTTAAAACCAACTTTGTATCAAAGGCAGATGTGAAAAAGTGGCCTATGTTCGGGTGGATTGCCTCCCTTGGAAATACTGTTTACATCACAAGGAACAGAATGGATGCAAAAAATCAGATAAGTGTCCTTGATAAGGCATTTGAAGGTCGTAAACTTCCTCTTATTATTTTTCCAGAGGGAACAAGCTCAAACGGATGTGAAGTGTTGCCTTTTAAAAGCTCTATGTTCGCAATGTTTGAAAATCAAATAGGAAAAAAGTCCGATAACAATATTGTTATTCAGCCTGTGTCTATGGCGTATGTATCAAAAAGGGGTAGACGTATTTCTGATTCGGAAAGGCAAGCGTTTGCGTGGTGGCTTGATAGTCAGACTATCACGAATCATCTTTTTGGTGCGGTGAAGGCTATGCCTGTGGGTGTGGAAATTATTATTGGCGAACCTATTGATATTTCTAAATTTAAGGACAGAAAAGAGCTTGCATCATATTGTCATAAAATGGTAGAATCTGGATTTAACAAACTTACAGGTAAGGAGGTATAATGTTAGGTGGAAGCAAAAGAATTTCTATTGGAAATAACAGAAGAAGAGATCCTATCTCAAAAAAGCAAATAATTATGTTGATTGTTTTGGCGGTGATTATATTCCTATCCATTTGGCAAATGCCGATAAAACAAAAAACTGTGTCGGAAAATATTGATACACCTGTGCCAACAGAAATTAAATAAAAAAGGGCGGTGATTACCGTCCTTTATTTTTTGAAACGTTTATTGTTGATTTCTATTTTACTTTTGATTGCGGAATCTAAATCTACACCACATTTTTCGGCCAAGGCGTAAAGGTATATTGCAACGTCGGCCATTTCGTGTTTAAGGGAGCTTTTATCCTCCTCTGGTGGTAATTCTTTATTATAAACATATTTTGCGCGGATTGCGGTTGCAAGTTCACCTACTTCGCATGTAAGTCCACAAAGAAGTAGCATTGGATCTTCGTTTCCAAAGTGCCAACATTCTCTTGCATCACAAACTGTTGATTGTATATTTTTATCTACCATAGAAACCTCCTATAAGTCTGCTATGAATTTCTGATTTATTTTGTGAATGTAAAACATTTTCCTTTTCTTTTTTATAAGCTTCGTATATTTCCTGTGCGAAATATTGTAAAAAAGATTGTTCATAAGGAACTATACTATCCTTTTTTATAAATAAATTAAAATTATTAAATAGGGTCATAAATTCCCTAATATCTTCATTTTTTAATGGATCTTTCCAAATTGTTTGTAATGTCGGATTCTTTTTATATTTAGATGGTGGTAAAGGGTCATTTTCATAAGTTGGAAGAGTTACATAACCACTATAATATGAGCATTCATTAAATTTCAAATTTGCAAAAATTATTTTGCTTTTATATACTTCGCCTGGTTCGTGATTATCCTTGAAACGTAGGATTGCGGTTTCCTCCACTTGGGAATCGTTAAAAGTAAACGGAACTTCTCTTATAATATCTATACGATTAGGTCTTTTTGAACCAGAATTAAAAAAGGCCTTTATTAAAAAATCACCTTCTATTTTTTGATTAGTAAATAATAATCTTCTCATTTTTTACAATTTCCTTTATGTTAAGTGTTGACGGTTTGGATTTGTATTCAGTATAGATCTTATATATTTCACGTGCGAAATGTTGAAATGAAGATTGTTTTGAAGAAAATATATAATCTGTTTTTAGATAATAATCAAATTTATTAAACAACTCCATAAAATCAAAAATATGCCTATCTCTTAATGGATTTTCCCAAATTGTTTTTAATGTTGGATTGTATCTTCGTTTATAAGGTTCACCCGTTAATGTATGTAGGGTGTCAAAACCGCTTACCGAACAGACTTTATCAAAAAGCATATTTGCAAAAATTGTTTCTACTGTATAGATTTCACCTCTTTTATGATTATCTTTGAAACGTAGGATTGCGGTTTCTTCCACTTGTGAATCGTTAAAAGTAAATGGAACTTTTCTTTCAACATCTATACGGTTGGGTCTGTCTGTTTTTTCATTGAAAAAGGCGGTTATTAAAAAATCGCCTTCTTTCTTTTGTTTAGTCTGTAATATTTTCATTTTTTATAATTTCCTTTATTTCATCAAAAATATTTGTTGGTGAAATTTCAGATTTATATTCGGTTGAAAGTCCCGAATACTTCATTTCAAATACATTCTTTTCAAGATTTTTAGGACTTATGATTGCGCGAATCGGTGCACCGATTAAATCTGCATTTGCGAATTTGGAACCTGCCCTATCATCTGTTGTATCAATTATAGTAGGGATGCCAGCGGAACTTAATTTTTCATATAAGTCATTTGCAAGGTTAAGAACCTTTTCATCATCGCCAATGGAGATTATGTGAACCTTGTATGGGGCAACTGTCATATTGAAAATTGCCTTTGCTTCATTCTCACTTTGCTCCAAAAGACAAGCGAGGGTGCGGGAAACGCCAATACCATAGCAACCCATAATAGGAGTTTGTTTCTTGCCTTCCTCGTCCATATAATTGACATTCATAGCACTTGTATATTTATCGCCAAGTTGGAAGATATTTCCAACCTCTACACCGCGAAGTTTTTGAAGTTTCTTTCCACATTTTGGGCAAATTAGGATGTCGTCTGCGTCCTTATCTGTTAAAACTTCTTTATTTGCGCGGTAATCACAACCTTCGCATATATAAATAGTATCTTCGCCTATATCGGTTATCATTTGGAATTCGTGTGAAATCTTTCCACCCATATCACCAGTAGGGGCAAGAATGTCCACAACGTTATTTAAGCCCAAACGTTTATAAATAACCTTATAAGTTTCAAGCATTTTATCATAAAATTCGTTCAAGCTTTCCCAATTTGTATGATATGAATATGCGTCCTTCATCATAAATTCGCGAGTTCTTATTAGCCCTGCCCTTGCACGAAGCTCATCACGGTATTTTGTCTGTATTTGGTAAAGGCAAAATGGAAGTTGTTTATAGCTTTGTAAAGTAGAGCGGACATAGTCGGAAATTATTTCTTCGTGTGTTGGGTTTAAAACCGCATCACTTCCAGCACGAGTTTTGAATTTTAAAAGAATATCCACTGTATCAAGACGACCTGTTTCCTTCCAAAGTGTAGCAGGAGAAACCATAGGCATCAAAATTTCTTGGCAATTAAGTTTTGATAATTCTTCACGAATCACGTTTTCTATATTTAAAAGTAAAGCCAATCCAAGTGATGAATAAGTATAAAGTCCAGCACCAGTTTGATGCACATAGCCACCCTTTAATGCCAATTTATGACCAGAGGTTATTGCATCTGATGGAAGTTCTTTTGTTCGTTTTATGAATAAGTGTTCTATTCTCATTATTTTGTATTTCCTTCAAAAGATTTTTTAATAGAATCATAATATTCTTCTTTGGCTTTTTGACATTCTGTTGAATTATAATTATTATTTTTAAAACATTCTGTTATGCATGGATAGAAGATAACATCTCCTTCATTATTAGGACAGTTTTTTACGAATTCAGATATTTCTGTTATGTAAGTAACTGATGTTTTTTTCATTATAATTCTTCCTTTATTGTTCCTTGTTTATCTTTGTAACGGAAAGTTATGCGCCCCTTTGTTAAATCGTATGGTGTCATTTCAATGTTTACGACATCACCAACCATAACCCAAATTCTGAACTTTCTCATTTTACCAGCGGTATGTGCAATAACGGTATGTCCGTTTTCAAGTTCAACCTTGAACATTGCGTTTGGAAGTTTATCTATAACTGTTCCTTTAAATTCTAATAATTCTTCTTTATCCATAAATTCACCTTTTTTGTTGTTTTTATTCTTTTAATTTTATATCATTATAAACCAGAATTAAATAAAATTGCAACAAGGATTTAAAAATGTCTTATTTGGATTACTTTCATTTTGATAAAGAACCTTTTCCAGCCCACTCTTTTAACTATATTTATGATAACAAAAAGCAGTTTAAAATTATAAATGAAATATCGGAAACTGTGCGTTTTAATTCTGGAATCTATACTATTATTGGTATGGAGGGGGTTGGTAAAACTTTTATTTTAGGGCAAATTCAAAAAAATCTTTCTAATAACGATTTGGTTGTTTTTATATCAGTAACGGAAAAAACTGATATTTTAAAGGCGATTGCAGAGCAACTTTCCTTTGTTTCAAAAAAACAAAATATTGATGATGTGTTTCAAATTATTTCTAAATTACATAAAAAGGGGCAAAATATAATACTTCTTATTGATGATATGCAGGATTTGGATAAATCTCAAATCAGAAATCTTGTGTCATTAATGGAAGTTGTTAAATATTTAAAGGTTGTTGCAACGGGAAATAAAAGTTTGAAAAAGATTTTACGAAATAAAAATTATTATATTTTCAGGGAAAAGCATGTTAAAAATTATAAAATTTCACGACCTTCTTTTATTTCTGCAACGAAATATATTAAATCTATTTCTGTTGATGCTTTATCACTTAGCCAATATAAAAATGTTATTGGCTTTTTGCCAAGAATGTTGATTGCATTTATTTCAAATAAAAATAACGACATTATAAATAAAATTACTACTGATGTGATAAAAGATGCGTATCAGGAGAAATCTGAAAATGTTAAAATTAAAAATGTTTATAATGTGGCAAAGAAAAATGTTGATATAGTTATGGAAAATCTTTATTTTAAATTCCAAAAAGTTTTTCTTTTCATACTTGTGATTTTATCTATTTATTATTGTTTTAGGCTTTTTGCGGATAGACAGCATTTAATTCAAAAAATTGAAGTGGAACGTTCTATTAATGAACAAGAAAAAAGTTTTGAAAAACTTTATTAGTATTTCATTGTTTTAAGCTTATTATAGACATCGGTATCTTCTATAATACCCTTTGAAATTTTAAGTGGTAATTCCTGTGATGATTTAAGTGGGTAAAGTGATTTACAGGAATTTCTTATCCTTTTTACATCGGCATCGATTGGTTCTGTTTTAAATCTTTCCCTATTGTCCTTAAAACTTCCACCCCTTACATTAGATATGAATAAGTCAATTGAATTATCAGATGTAAAGCTTGAAACACAAACAAGAGGGATTACACCAACTTTGCTTAATACATAATCGTTTGGAGAAATTGCTTGTTTTGTTGTAAATTTTATTTGTGATTTGTTTGGTAAGTCAAATTCTTCGTATACAGAGGCATTTCCAAATGTTGGGGAACCGACAAGAACAGCTCTTCCATTTGCCTCAAGAATGAATGCAAAAATTTCTGCCTCTGCCTTTGTAGTATTATCAGCAATAACAACTATTGGTTTATTATTTAATAAATCACCAGCCTTAGCCGTAAAAACTTGATTTTTATTCTCACCTAAGCCCTTTGTTTTTAAAATATCACCACCAGAGATGAACAAGTTTGCACTTTCCAAAGATTCGGTGAAATCACCACCGTTATTTGCCCTTAAATCTATTACAATACCCTTTATATTGTTTTTATTAAGCTTGTCTATTGCATCCTTTAATTCATAGGAGGATTTTTCTTTAAAATTAGTAATAGATATTACTGGAATTTGTGGGTTGGAATTATCAACTATAACAGAAGGTATTGTGAATTTATTCCTTTTGATATATTCCTCACCTTGCTTACCTGTTATATAGCTTATATAATTCAAATGGATTATTGAAGAATCGTCATTTGTTAAGGTAGCCTCTATATCTTCGTCCCTTAATTTTGATATTGGGACAGTATTTATGTGGGTTATGACATCGCCCTCCTCTATCCCAGAGAAAAATATAGGAGATTCATTTATAATACTTAATACTTGAAGTCCGTAAGGGATTTTTCTGTATGTAAAACCAAGTGTATGAGAATTATATCCCTTTGCCTTTTTTTGAAGACTTATGCTATCCGTATATTTTGCATTTTCATCAAGGCTGTTAAGTAAATAGTTTGATGTAAGGTAATAAATTTGTTCTGGGTGAGCCTTTCCTATTGCTGGATTTTTTTCTCTTAAATTTAAAATAATATTTACAATTAAGTTTGCCCATGCCTTTGCATCGCCTTCTATTGGAGTGCTATAATTACCGACAAGTTTTAAATTGCTATCGTGAATTAAAATACGATTGTTTGCCTTTGTAATTTCCAATTTTTCGGAAAAGGCGGACAGACCTTCCAAAATATAATTTAACAATTTATCATAAGAAATATCATATATGTAATTATTTTGAATATCTTGAAGAAGGTTTGTATAAAACTCGCTTGCGTCTTTGATTGAAAAATTATTTACTATGTTTGTATTGTTTAACCAATATTCATTTTTGTTATAGGAATATTTATCCTTTTCTTCCTTTGGTATAGGAATTATTTCAAATGTTTTTGTATTTTTTACTACACCAACGGGAACTGTATTTGATAGGGAAGTATTAGGTATAACTGGCATAAAAGCTATACCCAATAAAATTTTTGTTATTATGTTTTTTGTTCCCCCCATAACAATTCCTACTTCATTTGTGATTTTTTAAATAATAGTAAAGATGATGTTGATAAAAACATAGAAGAATAAGTTCCTACTATTATACCAAATAACATTACTGCGGAAAAACCACGTAATACTTCACCACCGAAAACATAAATTGCAAAAACGGCAAAAAATGTTGTTATACTTGTAAGCATAGTTCTTGAAACTGTTTCATTTATTGAAAGGTCAATTACTTCACTTAGTGTTTTTGATTTATATTTTTTAAGATTTTCTCTTACCCTATCGTAAATAACAACTGTGTCATTTATTGAATATCCAGCAAGAGTTAAGAGAGCGGCAAGTGTTGTTAAGTCAAACTCTATCCCTGTAATACATAACATTGCAAGGGCAAGGATTATATCATGGAAAAGTGAAAGTCCAGCACCTATTGCGAATGGAAGTTCAAACCTTATCCATATATAAAGAGAGATTACAAAGATTGAAATTATAACTGCCAAAGTTCCGTTTTTAATTAAGTCAGCACCAACCTTTGGTCCAACGATTTGGGTATTTCTGTATTCAACACCTTCGCCTAAAATATCTTTAACAGATGCAAGGTCAGCTGTAATTTCAACTTCTGTTTTTGCACCCTGTGGAAGATATATTGAAACTATATCGCCAGTATCACCTTGGGATTGGATTTGTGGTGAAAATGATTTAAGTTTGCTTCTTAAATCCTCTATATTTGCGACTTCCCTGGTTTTTATTTCAAGTAAAACACCACCTGTGAAATCAATACCATAGTTAAATGGTTTTACAAATAATGTAATGATAGATGCAAGGACAAGGAATCCTGCTACTCCTATAAAAAGAGCTTTTCTTTTCATTACCTTAAAATGGGTTTGTATTGGGATAAGTTTTATAAGTTTAAACATAATGCTTCCTTTATTACTCAATTATTTTTGGAACGGTGAAAAATTCACCTTCGTCATCAGGGGCAGGAGTATTTTTTAAAATTTCCTCCCTTGTGTTTTCAACAACTATTGTATCGGTCCTTCTTGGAAGTGGGTGATCAACAACGGAAATAAGAGGTTCAACGCCGTCAACATTTACATCATCTAAACCCTTTATCCATTCAATCACGTTTTCAAGTTCGCCTGTCATTTTTTCGGCCATTTCATCGGTCATACCGATGCGGACCATTTTGGCATTTGCCTTTACTTTTTCTTTTGTAAAATACATATTTTTTCCTCTGTTATTTTGATTTGGATTTTAGCATAAGTTTTTTGCATCAGTCAAGGAAAACTATTTTTATTATATTTATTTTTAACGAAGATGTTCCTACTGACTATATATATTAAATAGATTATAATGATTTTATCCATTAAGGATAAATATTAACCAAAGAAAGGAACGAAAAAAATGCATAAAATGATGAATTATATTTGTGAACCTTTAATGATAATTGGCGCTATTAACTGGGGTTTAATTGGTGCTTTTAACTTTAATCTTGTTGCTGCTTTATTTGGCTCTATGTCACTTCTTTCAAGAATTATTTATATAATTATTGGTATAGCTGGTATTTGTGGTATATTTATGTTTGGAAGATCTTGCCAGGTTATAGTTAAAAACAACAACAGATAATTTCGCATCTGGATTTTCAAAGCTCAGTTTTTATAGACTGGGCTTTTTTTATTTTCTTGAATAAATTAAGTTTTTATTCTAATCTATTTTTATATAAAAAACAGGAAAGATAAATGCAAAAAATTAAAGATATGAATAAATATTTAAAGGGGACTATCCTTATTCTTGGAATTTTAACAATTATCCGTTTGATATTGGCGAGATTTATTGGGCTTGACGGTGGACCAGCATATTACGCAATGTGGAGTAGAAATTTGGAACTTTCTTACTTTGATCATCCTATGATGGTTGCTGTTATTGTAAAGATTTCAACATTCTTTTTTGGGTGGAATAATTTTGCAATAAAGCTACCTTCTATTTTAATATATCTTACGACCTCTATATTTATGTATAAAACTATTAAATTATGGGGTGGTAAAGATAAGGGTGCCTTTTATGCAGTAATGTTTTTTAACTTTATCCCATGGATTGCGGAAAGTTTTGGGATAAAGGCGGGAAATCCAGATATACCTTTTCTTTTTTGTTATATGATGGTGTTTTATTATTTTTCAAAGCTTTATAAAACTGAAAATCCGAATAATTGGTATTTTATCGGTTTATGGACCGCACTTGGACTCCTTTCAAAATATAAAATGGTGTTTGTATACCCTGCTCTTTTATTATGTATGATAGGAATGCCAAAGTTGAAATCGCAATGGAAAAAACCTCAACTTTATATATCGGCTATATTTGCTATTGTTGGAATTGTGCCAACCGTTATTTGGAATATTAATAATAACTTTGCCTCATTTTCCTATCATTTAGTTGAAAGGCAAGGACATTTTGGATTTAAGCCAATGCAACTTTTAAGCTTTTTAGGTAATCAAATTTTAATAATGGGTATATTTATTCCAGTCCTTTTGTTCATAAATGCCTATAAAAACAGATTAAGTGAAGTTGGTAAGGCAGTTATATTTTTTGTAGCTCCTGCAATCGTGGTATTTACATTTGCTAATTTATTTTTCGGACAAAGTATGCAAAATTGGTGGGCATCGGTTTATATGATTATGCTTATTGTATATGGAGTGAAAAGAGTTCTTAATAAATACGATAAGTGGATTTTGGTATTTACCGCTGTGGTATCAATAATTGGAACGGTATTTTATGTATATCCATTTGGGGTTAAGTTAAAAGAAACTTCTACATTCCTTGATCATCATTTATTTGATGAGGCGGCGGCACACCTTGAAACCATTATAAAGGACAGAGAAGCAAAAGGTGAAACTGTTTATGTGGGAACTCCACGATATAGGACTACGGCTATGCTTGGAGTAAACATTCCTCATCGTAAAATTTATTCTATGGATTACAGAAAGGGAGATCAATTCCAAATTTGGTATAATCCAGCGGAGCTTATCGGTAAAAATGTGATTTATGTTGCGGGTGGTTCACAGGCAAAACAAAAGCCAGAAAATCTATTTAATGCAGATGAAATAATACTATTTGATGTGCAAAAATATGTATATAACCCAGCTTTTTCACGCAATTTTTACTTTTATGAGCTTAAAAACTACAAGGGTTTGAAATAATGTTTAAACGATTTTTAAAATTTGGTTTGGTGGGTGGATTTGGGACAATAGTAAATCTTGTTATATTCGCCCTACTCACCCTCGCTGGAGTTCATCCTTTGATAAGTGCGACAGTGTCATTTATTGTTGCGGCAACATTTAATTATATATTAAATTCCGTTTGGGTATTCAAAGACAGAGGTCATAAATGCACCAAAACTTTATGGGTGAAGTTTATGTGTGTGTCCGTGTTTTCCCTTTGCATAAATTTGATTGTGCTTTGGATTTTTTTATCAAAAATCAACTATCTTTATTCGCAGGCGGTAGGTATCGCCTGCTCTATGATTTTCAATTTCATTGGAAATAATCTTATAACTTTTAAGGAGAAAAAATGAAAAAATTTCTTATAATATTTAATTTAGTATTCTGTTTTTCATTTAAAAATGTATTTGCCAGTGCAATCATTGATAACACAAAAAATTATTTGGAACAAAACCAATTATATGACTTATATAAGCAAAGACTTGAAAAATTAAAAAATACTAAGGATTTTAAAAAAATTGTTAAGTCTGTTATAAATTTACCCCTTAATAATGAATATAAAAATGCATATTTAAAAGATATATTTAATTCTACTTATCTTATAGATAAAGAATTTGCGATGAATTATGCTATACATTATGATGTAAACGGAACTATAAAATATTTAGAGTCTTTACCTAAAAGAAATTTATCACAGGATTTTCAGCTTTTGTTATTATGGCATATATATAATCCTGAAAAAATAAACAGTGATGATTTTAAAGATATTGTAAAAAAGTTAAATTTAGAATTATTAGAATATTTTGAAGCAAAAAAATGGCAATCTTCCTGGCGAAAAGAAGAATATGCAGAAAACGTAAAAAATGATTATCAAGCTTGTTATGCTGATATAAACTGTTTCCTTGAAATAATACCTTATTGGCAAACTTGGGGTAATGATTTTGAAACTTATATTCCTTGTGATGTTGCACAAAAATATGAAAAAGTGGCATATCTTGATTCTGCAGGTGGAGGACATGGTTCAGCTGCTTTTTTAACTTCTGATTGTGATTTATTTGAAAAATATAAATATAGTAAAGAATTACAAGATTATATTAATTTAATTAGCAGAGAAAAGATGGATGACTCCGATGGAACTATCAGATTTTTATTTTATGCTCTATCTACATATAATAATTTGACAGATCAATATCAACCAAATTTTGATACAGAAGAATTAGAAGATAATACTGATTTCCCATATACAGAATGGGCTGTATTATCATATCGTAATTTTAAAAAATTTAATGAAGTTTTAAATTTCGGTATAGGCTATAAAAATGCCGTTGATATGCTTACCAAACATTATGTTGATGCTTTCGGAGTTGATGAAAAAAAGGCCAGAAATACAGCTTTAAAGACCTTATTTTTACCATCAGACGGTTATTGGAAAAGAATAAAACCTGATAACTTATATTATATGTTATTAACAGGAAAAGATTGGGAAGAAATAAAAAAAGTAAATAATCCTTCTGTTAAAGATTATTCCCGCTTTATAAAATATAGTATCGCCTACCCTAAAAATATTGAAAAAATTATGCTGGATGAGTCAGAAGAAAATAATACTTCTCTTGAATTAGGAGACAGCAATCATAAAACCCCTTTGATGTTGGCTTCTCAATACGGATATTTAGATACCGTGAAATTATTAATAGAATATGGTGTCAGGGTTAATTTAGTAACAAAAGATTCCGATTGTTGGGGAACTTTGCATTCACCTTATTGTATAAATAATGGAAAAAGAACAGCTTTAATGTATGCTTTACAAGGTGGTCATTATGATATTGCTAAATACTTAATTGAAAATGGCGCTAATATATCTTTGAAAGATTCAAAGGGTAATACAGCTTATGATTATATGTTGGGAAAGGCTCCTTATTATGACCCAAATAAAATGGCACCTATTCATTCTGGATATGCTATTTACAGATCAGGTGAAAATGAAAGTTTATTTTCTGATGAACAAATTAAGGAATTAACTCCTTTACTTAAAACTGATAATATGGAATAATATTATGAAACAACTTAAATTTTAAGGAGAAAAAATGAAAAAAATATTAATACTTTTACTTTTATCGGGATGTTGCTCTACTAAAAAATATGATGCATTGTTAGATAGTAGAATTGGAATAAGTGAAACTGAGTTAATAAAACAAGTTGGAAATCCTAGCTCAAAACATAAAACAAAAGAAGTTCTTTCCCTTGAATATTATAATCAAAGAACAGTTATGAAAGAGAAAAGATGGTGTTCAACCCAATATTTTATAAAAGATAATAAAGTTGACAGTTGGGCTCACAGAGGAAACGATTGTTGCATATCTTGTTTCTCTAATCCTTCGTCATAAATTCCTTATAATCTTTACTGTTTATAAGAAGTTGTGTAGCAAAGGCGGTTTTGCCTGTGTAAGAATAAACTATCTCAAATTTCATATTCTTTTTATCATTAACACGAAATAATTTATCTAAATTTTCAGCATATTCTTCTGGAATATAAAAGCGATTCGCACATCTTCTATATAGCTTTTCTTGGCAGAAAGCATCTTTGTTTAAATAATCGCAATTACCCTGTTCACACTTTGCCTTTTCCCAATCAATTTGATAAAGAATATAATGACCAGAAAATAAATCTCGTGGATCATATCCTGTAATAGGCAGAATTATCAAATCACCTGTTTGTTTTTGATATTCCAAATATCCAGTCCAAATGATAAAAAATAATAAAGGTATACTTAGAAATGTTGCTAGTAATTTTTTCTTCATTTAAAAATCTCCAATTTTTTAACGCTGGTTAAAGTTTTCTTTAATATATAAATAAAAAGAAGTATCAATAAGCCACCTATAACAAAACCTATACCAGAAGAAAGCAAATCGTAATATCTTAATGCAAAATATATGAAAGCGTATGTTTCTATTAAAATTGTGTTGAGTTTAAATGATGTTATATCCTGCTTTTTTACGGCTATAACCATACGGACGGCAAGGAATCCATATATAAAGATATTCGCGAGGAATTTTATATAAGATGGAGTATTGGTAAGAGGACCTACTAAACCCCAATAACCACCTAAAAATAATGTTATAAAATATGCGGATAGCATAGCTATTTGTGCAAAAGCACTGGGTATTAGGGTAAATTTTCTATATCTTTTATCCAAAAGTTTAGCAATATAACTTAGTAAAGAAAGACCTATCGTTGTTAAAACTACTGCATAGAAATACTCTCCTAAATAATCAAAAAAGTCATCTATCCATTTGGTATTAAGTAAAGAACTTGATAATAAAAACATCCAGTAATAGTTGGTAAGTCGTGAACGGCTGTATAAAATAAATGGTATAGTAAGCAAGCTCCATGTAAGTGTGAATGAGAACCAGNTTCCGTTTAAATGATAAATNTGTGCGATTAAACCTATTGTCGTACCAGTCATTAAATATGATAAAATGATGAAAAGNTCTTTTTTAAAGNTGTCTTTGTTNATAATGCTTTTATATANCATATAAATAAAGGANGCAAAGATTATAAAATCNCCACCTAATTTTACGAATGTTGGAAGCCTCCACCAATTAGAACCGACTATTAAGCAGATACCTAAACCGATAAAAAAGCCAGCTATAATATAAGCTGTTTTCCNAAAAAATTTATTATTGTTTTTGCGTTCAAAGGAAAGNATTTTCTCTCCTTGTTGNTTGGTGATGACTTTNTTATCCACCCATTTTTTGACTTTGTTTGATAAGCTCATATTATACATATTGTTTTTTTCCTTATTGTTTAAAAAAGATTTTAAAATTGAAAAATNCAATTAACCCTGCTCGTTTATCTTTGGCTGGGGTAAATGGATTGTCTGCTCGTTTCCTCGCATTCATCTTGTCAATTTGCTTCGCAANCGGCAAAACTTTTTGCCTATTGACTGCGATTCCGAACCACTTCGTGTGGTTCAAATCCAATTAACCCTGCTCGTTTATNTNTGGCTGGGGTAAATGGATTCGAACCACTGTTAACAGAGCCAGAATCTGTTGTCCTACCACTAGACGATACCCCAAAACATTNTTCATTATATAACGACTTGGTTTTAAATCAATAAAAATATAAATTGACATAGGAGTTTTCATAAAGTAGAATCTTTGTAGAACAAATTAGGAAAGCTGAGTTAAATGAATATTATTGATAGTGAAAAAAATTTGCCTGAATGGCTCCTTAAACTTAATCCTGAACAAAGAGAAGCGGTNGAAACTACCGAAGGACCTTTGCTTGTGCTTTCGGGTGCGGGAACTGGAAAAACTCGTGTGCTTACTTCTCGTATTGCCTATATCATATATAAACAGCGGGCTTTACCATGGCAAATTTTGGCTGTGACATTTACGAATAAGGCNGCAAATGANATGAAAAATCGNGTTAAATCTATTATTGGNGAAGGTGCGGACAGTCTTTGGATTGGAACTTTTCACTCTATCGGTCTTAAAATTGTAAAAAGNTATCATGANATNGTAGGACTTAGAAATAANTTTCTTATNTTTGATGAGAACGACCAAAAGATACTTATNAAAAAAGTGATGGAGGAGGAGTTAAGGGTTGATACAAAACAATGGCCACCCTCTTACGTTCTTGAAACTATATGCAGGTTNAAAGATAAGGGATATTATTTTGATNNTGAAAATATTTCTATGAATGATGTAGATACTATTCATGGGCGACTTTTGGANATATATAAGATTTATCAGCANAANCTNCTTGAACTTAATGCNGTNGATTTTGGGGATTTGCTTTTNTANCCGCTTATGATTTTTGAGAAAAACCCAGCTATTTTAGAGGAATTTCAAAANAAATTTAAATATATTCTTGTTGATGAGTATCAAGACACAAATGCTGTGCAGGATAAANTTTTAAAACTNCTATCNAAAAAACATAATAANATTTGTTGTGTTGGTGATGATGATCAATCTATNTATTCCTGGCGTGGTGCAGAAATTGAAAATATTTTGCGATTTGAAAAGNATTTTGANAATGCNAAGGTGATAAGGCTTGAAACNAATTATCGNTCAACNACTCATATACTTAATGTTGCATCGGCNTTGATTGCAAAAAATAAAGACAGNCTTGGNAAAAGATTAAGACCTTGCGATATGGTTATTGCGGAGGATTCTCAAAAGGTGCAAATTCACGGTGTGTGGAATGGTGATGAGGANGCTCGTAGCATTGTTGATGAAATTGAATATTATCAAAGGAAGGGTCATTCGCTTTCACAAATGGCTGTGCTTGTAAGAGCNGGGTATCAAACAAGACTTTTTGAAGAAGCTTTCATAAGAGCAGGGATTTCATATAAAATTATTGGNGGNCTTNGNTTCTATGAAAGACANGAAATAAAGGATATTATTGCTTATTTAAGGTTGCTTGTTTATCCNCAAGATAATCTTTCNTTTGAAAGGATTATAAATGTTCCNAAACGTGGTATTGGNGATAAGACNTTACAAAACATAAATGAGTATGCAAGGAAAAATCATTTATCNNTGCTTGATGCAAGTGAGGCAATGTTAAAATCTGGAAAAATAACTGGAAAAGCTGGNTTAAATATGCAAAANTTTGTTGATGATTTTCATAAATGGAAGANTATTTATAATGGGGATTCGGTTGATTTNTTGGATAATCATAAAATNACGGAACAATATCAATTGGTNGAAATGATTGTGAATGAATCTGGCTATATTGATATGTGGCAAAATTCCAAAAAGGCGGAGGCGGAAGCAAAGCTTCAAAATATAAAGGAATTTTTAGGTATCATTAAATCAGACTTTGAAACTATAAATGAATTTCTTGAATACATAACTTTGTTTACAGAAAATAATCAAGCAAGTTTGGATAATCAAGATTATGTNTCCCTTATGACTTTGCATGCGGCAAAAGGACTGGAATTTGATATAGTATTTCTTCCTGGGTGGGAAATGGGTATATTTCCAAATGAAAAATCAACNTCGGAAAGNAGTAGCTCGGTTGANGAGGAAAGAAGGCTTGCCTATGTTGGAATTACAAGGGCAAAAAAGATTGTGGAAATNTATTATGCTGGAAGCAGGCAGGTATTCGGTCAATGGCAACAAAACCTNCCATCAATCTTTCTAAACGATTTACCAGAGGAAGATATTGAGCATACAAGTTTTTCAAACGCCTATATTTATAGATAAATTAAAGCCCGAAATTTATTTTCTTATTTAANTTTGTTGGATTAAGNCCGTCATTAGCTTTTGTTAAATCAAGGAAATTTAANGCCTTTTGCCATTCGTATTTTGCCTCTTGCTTTCTTCCTAATTTCCAATAGACATCACCCAAATGATCAATGATAACGGAATTTTTTGGTTGAAGAGTTTTTGCATATTCTAACATTTTTAGGGCGTCTTTATATTTGCCAAGTTTGAAATATGCCCAACCATAAGTATCAAGNTAATATGGNTTTANTGGTTCATAACCTATGACTTGCTCTGCTAATTTAAAAGCGTTTTCTATNTCTTTATCATTTAAAAGNAGNAAATAAGCATAATAGTTTAAAATCACTGGATTTTTCTTATTCAAAACAACAGCTTGTTCCAAATCTTTCTTTGCTAAATCTGTTTTTTTCAAGGCATCATAACAAACGGCACGTGAAAAATACAATTCGGATTTCAAAAGTTTATTATCATCAGATTGAGCTATGCCGTCTGTGTAAACATCTATTGCTTTATTATAGTCATTATTTTCCTTATAATAATCACCAAGGGTTTGATATAATTGTAAAATAGTTGGATCTTCTTTTATTAAATCTTTATAAAGGGAAACTGCCTCAAACTGATGTTCCTTTTGTTTTAANAAATACCCAGCATAATTTATCTTATTTATTAAATGTAANTAATTGGTATCTGGAATTTTATTTATAATAGTTTTGTATTCATCAAGTTTATTATATTTTTTATAAATCTCCGCCTTCATAAGTTGAGCTATATAAATATTATCGTCCAAATTTAAAACCATATTTAAATACATAAGATACAAATCTGTTGCAGATGGGAAAACACTGACTACNACATTAGANATATCAAACAAAGATTTTGCCATACCTTTTTTTACAGTATCNATATAATAAGGTNTGTAAGTGTCGTTTTCTATTGCATTTAATAAAGATGTTGCGGAAACGGAATTAGGTGCCTTTTTACAATACTGGGACACAACTTCTATTGCCTTTTGTTTGCGATTTTGTTTTAAATAGAAATTTGCAATTGTTTCTATATCAAAAAGGTTTATTTGGGTATTCAAAGCCTCCTCATATAATTCCTCAGCGTAATCGTTATCATTTGAAAGNTCNGCCATAACACCTAAATTCATTAAAATTATACTTTCAAAAGCTGGGTTATTTATTTCTGTTTCCAATAANTCCATGGCTTTATCATTTTTATTTTGAGCCATTAAAACCCANCCTTTTAACAANTTTATTAAAAAAGTATCGGATTTATTTTTTACATTATTAAGCTTGTCATAAGCNGCTTTATAATCGCCTTTTTTAAAATCTATATAACTTAAATAAATAGTAGCGATGACGTTAGATTGATTTTTTTTAAGTTCCTCTTGTGCCTCTTTAATTGCTTCTTCTTCATTATTTTTAGTTGAATTTATTATATAAGATTTGCCAAGGAAGTCAGTTCCATTTTGNGAAACGGCTTCGTTATAAAAATTATCAAGCTTGAAATAATCACCCATAACCTCNGCCCTGAAACTTGAAAGATAAAGACCATATTTATTATCCTTGAAATCAATAGTTTCATAACCTCTTGAATTTTGGTTATTTTTTGTAGGGTGGATAAAAAAACTTAACACTAAAAATATAAGTATTAAAGTGAGGACNAAACGTCTTATGTATTTTTTTAAACTTTTGTTTTGCATAATTATTACTTTCTGTTATTATTTAAAAAGAATTATACCACAAAATTTNAATTAAAAAAAGAGTAAATAATTGAAAAATTTTAATAAAAAAGATTTTGATAAATATATTGAAATTTTGCTTAAATGGCAAAAGTCAATAAATCTTATAAGTCCTAATACTATTCCNAATTTATGGGANAGGCATTTTGAGGATAGTCTTTCGTTATATGATTATGTTAAGGATAAAGAAAATATTTTTGATATTGGAAGTGGNGGTGGGTTTCCTGCACTTGTTTTAAGTATTGCTGGGATAAAAAATATTACTGTTGTTGAAAGCGATAAACGGAAGTGTTTATTTTTAAATGAGATTAAGCGAGCTTACAATCTTGATGTAAAAATTATAAATGACAGAGTTGAAAATTTAACCTTTGAAAATAAAAACTGCATAATAGGAAGGGCTTTTGCTCCNCTTGATAAATTTATAACTTTATGTTCTGGAATTATAAACAAAGATAGCGANATGANTTTATTAAAAGGAACAAATATAAATACNGAGATAAAAGATTCACAAAAAGACTGGAATTTTNATTATAAACTTTATAAAAATAANGANGGATTTATAATTTCNGTTTCNAATATAATTAAAAAATAATGTTAATAAAAAATGTTTCACGTGAAACAATTTGACGTATTTTTATGTAAAATCAATAACTTAATTTTTTAAAATTTTATAGTATATTGTTAATAACTTTTTTATTTATAAAAATGGCTTGCAAAGTTTTTGTAAAAATATTATATTTATAGTATGAATTTTTAAAATTTGGAGGAAAAATGAGTATATTTCAAAACACAAAAATCATTTCAATAACAAATCAAAAGGGTGGTGTTGGTAAAACAACAACTGCTGTAAATCTTGCNACTGCACTTGCNAGTGTGGATAAAAAAGTCTTGGTAATTGATTTTGATCCACAAGGAAANGCAAGTACAGGTCTTGGNATAGAACAAAACGACAGGGTTAATGATATTTATTCTTTGTTNTTTGANAAGAATGCTTTNAAAGATTCNATAAAACAAACAAAAATTAAAAACCTTGATGTAATTCCTGCNTCTATTGATTTATCGGCTGCNGAAATTGAACTTTCTAATGTAGAAGAAAANACTTTNAAACTTAGAAAGCTTTTTGAACAAAATGTTTTTCTATCTCAATATGATTATATATTTATTGATTGTCCNCCAGCNCTTGGNTATCTAACTATAAANGCNTTGGGTGCTTCGGATTCAGTTATGATACCTTTACAATGTGAGTTTTTTGCNTTGGAAGGTGTAAGCCATCTTATGAACACAATTCAACTTGTTCAACAAAATATAAATAAAGAGCTGGAAATAGAAGGTGTTATNCTTACTATGTATGATAAGAGAAATAAGCTTTCCGAGCTTGTTGAAAAAGATGTAAGAAGTTGTTTTGGTGANTTTGTTTTTGATACNGTTATTCCAAGAAATGTTCGTGTATCAGAAGCTCCTTCACATGGAAANCCTGTNATTTTATATGATTTTGATTGTGCTGGAAGTCAATCTTATATAAATTTAGCTGCTGAATTTTTAACAAGAAATNAAAACAAGAATTTAAGAAAGGTTGCGTAAATGAAAGTAGAAAATAGATTAGGGAAGGGGTTATCCGCTTTCTTTGAAAATAAAAATCANGCGGTTCCTGTTTTTAATAATCCTTCACAAGAAAATGTTGATACNTCGGTTAATGAAGTAAAAGAAAATATGGAAAAGAACGGGATTTTATATATTCCTGTTGGTAATATTGTTGCAAATCCAAACCAACCAAGAAAAGAGTTTAAAGAAGAACAACTTCGNGANCTTGCTCTTTCTATTGAAAAAAATGGTGTATTGCAACCTATNTTGGTAAGAAANACTTCAAACNCTTCNCAATTTGAAATTATTNCTGGTGAACGTAGATGGAGGGCNGCAAACCTTGCTGGAATTTATGAAATTCCTGCTATTTTAAAAGATTTTTCTGATAAAGAAACTTTTGAAATTGGTTTGATTGAAAATTTACAACGTGAAAATCTTTCACCNATAGAAGAGGGTAATGGTTATAAAAANCTTATGATTGATTTTGGTTATACTCAAGAGGATATTGCAAAGCTTATAAATAAAAGTCGTTCCTATGTTGCNAATATTTTGCGACTTCTTGCTCTTCCAAAAGATGTGCAGAAAATGATTTCTGACGGAAANTTATCTTATACAGTTGCAAGAACTTTGATAGGGGAGGAAAATCCTTCANTNAAAGCAAAATCNCTTATCAAAGGNGATATAAATGCAAGAGATGCNGANATGATGAAAGAAAANACTCTTCAAAATCATAAATCTTCTTGTGATTTGAATCCTGAGCTTATATCACTCAAAGATAATCTTATGGAACATCTTGGTGTGAANGTTGACATTAAATGTAAGAATAANAAAGGTGAGGTTATCATAAAGTTTAAGGATTTATCTGAACTTGATACACTTATGACCAAACTAAATAATATATAATATAAATTTGTTATTGTTGGTCGTGTGGAAATTGTTAATTACTTTTTANTCACAAGTTATTCACAGAAAAAATTTTAAAATTTNAAAAAAGAGTCCCTTAAAACNGGGATTCTTTTTTATTTATGCACAAATTTTACTTAATATAAAAAGTTATTCACATGTTTATAAAATTGTTTATTGATTTGGGGTTGATTTTCCTTTATATTTTTTTATAAAGTTATTCACAATTTGTTAACAATTTTTTTATAGGTTTTGAAATGAGTGTAAAAATAGGTGGAATTTATAAGCATTATAAAGGCAATTTGTATGAGGTTTTAGCTATTGTAAAGCATAGTGAAACTTTGGAGGATATGGTTGTATATAAGGCCCTTTATGGTGAAGGATTGGTTTGGGTACGACCATTATCTATGTTTGAGGAAGAAATTATTAAAGATAATGTTAGGATTAAAAGGTTTGAATTGATTGAAAAATAGTTTTTTTGCTTGATTTTTATAAAAAGGGTAGTATATTTGTTTTCATTATTGGGGTGTCGCCAAGTGGTAAGGCAGCGGGTTTTGGTTCCGCCATTCGTTGGTTCGAATCCAGCCACCCCAGCCAAAAAAATCTATCGTCAGAAATGGCGATTTTTTTATGGAGAAAGTCTTATGAATAGTAATGTAAAACCTAATCCTTATCAAATATTTCCAATAAATGGTTGTGATAGTGTGACCTATATTAAACCTACTATTAAAAACCCGAATGTTATTGTTGGAGAATTTTCTTATTTTAGTGATATTGATTTTGAAAAGCATATAACTCATTTTTATGATTTTAATGGTGATAAACTTATTATAGGGAAGTTTTGCCAAATTGCCTCTGGTGTAAATTTTGTTATGAATGGGGCTAATCATCAAATGAATGCTGTGTCTACTTATCCTTTTTATATTTTTAAAGGTTGTAATGAAAAGCTTCCTTCGGTTTCTGATATGCCTATAAAAGGGGATACTGTTGTTGGAAATGATGTTTGGATAGGTCAAAATGTGACTATACTTCCCGGGGTTCATATAGGTGATGGAGCTATTATTGGAATGAATAGTGTAGTTGGTAGTGATGTTGAGCCATACAGTATAGTGGTTGGAAATCCGGCAAGGCAAATACGTAAGCGTTTTGATGATGAATTAATAGAATTGATGCTTAAATTTAAATGGTGGGATAAAAGTGTAGATGAAATAAACGCTCTTATCCCGATACTTACTTGTAGTGATTTGGAGAAGGTTAGAAAGAGTATAAAAGATTTATTGAAGTAGAATTTTCTTTACTTTTATGGCAGAAATATTATAATTTTATTGTTTAATCAAAGGAGGTAAAAATGAAAAAAAGTATAATTTTTGTTTTGATTTTGGCTGTGGTAATTATAGCTGGTATTGTTATTTATAAAAAATGTAAATGGGATAAAACCTTTAAGAAAAATGACAATGTTGAGGTTAAAAAAGTTCATTTTAAAAATCGTTATGGTATAGAGTTGGTTGGCGATTTGTATATGCCTAAAAATATAAATGGTAAAAAGTTGTCGGCGGTGGCGGTTTCTGGTCCTTTTGGTGCAGTAAAGGAGCAATCTTCTGGTCTTTATGCACAGGAATTGGCAAGTCGAGGATTTATTGCTCTTGCATTTGATCCTTCGTTTACAGGAGAAAGTGCAGGGGAGCCAAGGCATGTTGCCTCACCTGATATAAATACGGAGGATTTTTCAGCGGCAGTTGATTATTTAACAACTCTTGATAATGTTGATGCGGATAAAATTGGTATAGTAGGTATTTGTGGATTTGGTGGAATGGGACTTAATGCTGCGGCTATGGATACACGAATTAAGGCGACAGTGACATCTACTATGTATGATATGACAAGGGTTAATGCAAAAGGTTATTTTGATTCTATGAATGAAAATGACAGATATGCCCTTAGACAAGAATTAAATAAACAAAGAACAGAGGATGCAAGAAGTGGTAAAATTGCCGTTGCTGGTGGTTTGCCAGAGAAGATAAATGGTGATGAACCTCAATTTGTAAAGGATTATTTTGATTATTATAAAACTCCTCGTGGGTATCATAAAAGGGCTATTAACTCCAATACTGGGTGGAATAAGACTTCCAGCTTGTCATTTATGACTATGCCTATTTTACAATATAGTCCAGAAATAAGAAATGCTGTTTTGGTAATACATGGTGAAAAAGCTCATAGTAGGTATTTTTCCGAAGATGCATTTAAAAAGTTAAAGGGTAAAAATAAAGAACTTTTGATTATTCCTGATGCAAATCATGTTGATTTATATGATAATATGGAAAAAATTCCGTTTGATAAAATAGAGGACTTTTTCAAGAAAAACCTTAAATAAGAGAGGAAAATGAAGAAATTTTTTCTTATTTTAGTATTTTTATTACCGAATATTTGTTTAGGGGGAAATATGAAAATAACTATAAATAATAAAAATTATGATATTAAATTA
>JAAVBN010000002.1 GCA_014803545.1 bacterium
AAGGTTTTTAAGACTTCTTTTATTTGGTTCAAGATAGTCAAATGAAGTTGTGATAGCACGGGCGATTTCAGCTTCGCTGTTTGCATCGTCAACCTGAGTAATTTCTTTTAACCAACGACGGAGGAATGCACGGTTTTCTGGTGTATCATCTATACGGAATGGGTTAAGGTGAGCGGTTGTGCCACCCTTTATTATATCTTTATCCTTTGTATCGCCTTCAAAGTTTATGTATGAGCCACCAGCAGCATAGGTGAAAATTTCTGCACCACGGTGACGGTCAAAAAAGAATACCCTTAAATCATCAAATCTTAATGATTGACCAGCGAGGAAAGAGTAGAGGGTTGTTTTACCTTGGCCAGTTGGACCAATTGCGACAGTATGTGCAACGGCGGCTGGTTCATCGGATACGTGAAATTCAAATTGGTATGCGGTTCCCTGGTATGTTGGGAATATGGCAATAGGTCCATTTCCCCAATCGCATTTTGATAGACCTTCTGGCTGATGTTCAAAATTAAAGCTTGCAGCAGCAGCACGGGATAGCATTTTATACATTCTTGGGTATTTATCATAAGTTGGGAATTGTGAAAACCAGGAGCTTTCAGCAATCCAACCTTCACGAACAGGGGTTAAGCCGTAAAGTCGGCAAATTTTTTCAATTTCAAAAATAGCTTCGTCCAAATCCTTTATAGTATCGCTTGAAATAAAGAAAGTTTCAGCGTAATTAACAAGTGTTTGATGATCCTCGTCATTTTGTTCAATCAAAGCGAGGGCGTCGTCAAATTGGCGGAGCACATCATAGGAAAAAGTGCTTGAACTTGCCATTCTTCGTTGATTTACCAAAATCATTTGGGCTTTTAATTTAGGTATAGGGAATAGGTTATGAAGAACGGTTATTTCATAGTTTAAGGCGAGAATGTCGGACAACATTTGCTCATCAACCGTATTTGATTGTTGTTTTATGCCGACAACAGCCATATATTTTTCACTACTGCCAGAGCGAAATCTTATGTATCCTTTGTTGGAAAAGAATATTTCATCGGAAACCATAAGTTCGGAAATGTTATCAAAAACTATATTTTCAGATTTTGGGTTAGGGCGTGATATAGGGTTTATTATGTGGGCGAAAAATGTAAGTGGACTTTCGTTTTTGCCGTCTTCCTTTAATACCTTTACACCGAAATTTGAAAGGATAGCCTCTAAATTACTGGAAGCGGTATCTAAATCCTTCATTGCGTCCTTTCTGTCGTTTACAGAAATTACTATGTAGTGGGAGTTTTTAAAGATTTCCTTTTGTGCTTCGCTCCATTTTTCGGAAATTTCCCTTAATACTTTATTATCGTTATTTATGATTTTTTCGGTTTTTACCTTTTCACGAATGGTGAAAATTCGGCTTTCTACGCTTATTTCAGATAAGGAATCAATCCATTTTTTTCTTTCTTCAAGTAAGGATTGTATTGTTTCACGACGGGCAAAAGCTATGCTTGCACCGTAGATTTTGAAAATGCGAACTAAACTTCCATTGGAGCAGAGTATAGTTTTTTTATCGTCCAATAATTTTTCAAATGGAAGGTAGTCAATAAGTCTTGTATCATAAGGGCGAGGCAAGAATATATTTGATTTTTTTGATATTATCACAGTTATTATTATAGCAATGGCAATAATACCTAATATTAAAGAGATAGTATAGGTATTTGATAAATTTATTAATAATATTTTTGATAAATCAAAGTTCATTTATATTCCCTATGGTGCGAATTTGTTGCCGTTTTCCTTTATTATATTTTTGGTTTTCGCCTTTATGTTTGTTTTTGCCCTTATTATGTTATCAATATGAGGTTCTTTTTTTGCAACTAAAATTAACAGTAAATGTATAATTACAATTTGCAACATTGGAACCCATACATATCCGATAAGTCCGAATACCAAAAAACACATTATTTCAACTAAGCCAATTGTTAGGTTGAAAATTGTTAATCCAAATGGCGCAAAAAAAATTAAGCTTGGATATGCGATTGATTTTAAAAGTTCCTCTTTCAATATTCCCCCCTAAATACCTTATATAAAGTTTATATGAAAAACGCTTAAAATACAAGCAAAAATTGAAGTTTATTTTTTGTTTTTTCCAAGGCCTGTTTTTTTTGCAAGTGAGCTTCTTTTCTTTGCATAATTTGGTGCAATCATTGGGTAATCAGGTGGTAAGGACCATTTTTCACGGTATTCTTTGTCTGTTATGTTATATTTTGTTTTTAAGTAGCGTTTTAGCATTTTTAATTTTTTGCCGTCCTCTAAACATATTAAATAATCTGGGTGGATGGAGTCCTTTATATCTACGGATGGTTCAAGTGCATAAGTAGATGTTTTATCAGTAATAGAAATCAAGTTAGAATATACTGTTTCAATAAGGTTTGGTATACTATTACTTTCAATTTTATTATTGGAAATGTAGCTACTTACTATTTGTGAGGTTGCAGATATTATGGAAAGTTTTATATTTTCTGGTATATTTTTTTTGATTTTATCCATATTGAAGTCCTTTTATTTTTAATTTTTTCTCTTGTATTATATCAAAAATTAAGGTAAAAGTAAAAGGTAAAATAATTATAAGAGGAAATAATGGTTTTTGAAAATTTCTTTAATAAATTTAGTTTTGATATACTTCCAACACTTCCGATAAATGTAAGTTTTAAAGGGGTATTTTTATTGTTTTTATTTGTGTTTTTACCATCATATATTGTTTATGCAAAGCAATCATTGCAAAGAAAAATGATTTATTTGTTTGATGTTTTAGATTTTTTTCTTTTTTACATTTGTATTTTTGTGAAAATTGAAGATTTTCTTTTTGATAGAGGGCATTTGACGGTTTTTGCGAAGACTTTGTATATAATTTTGCTTTTGGGTGCAATTTTGGATGTAGAGGATAAAAAGTCTTTTCCATATAGAAAAAAAAGCTTTTTTAAAAAGTATATTCAACATCCGATAGAGTCTTTTTTCTCTCATATCTTATATTTAATTTTTAAGATACTTCCTGTTAATGTTGCGTCCTTTGTTGGTGGAAAATTGGGAAGAATGCTTGGGCATACTCAACGATGGTATAACAAATTGATGGATGCAAATTTGAATATTGCTTTTCCACGAAAAAAGGCTTTGGAAAAGGAAAAAATAAAGAAAGATGTTTGGGAAATGATGGGTAGGTATGTTAGTGAACCTGCACATTTTAAACATATTTACAGAAATTATGAAAAATATTTAACTCTTGAAAATGATGATATTTTAGAGGAGTTAAAAGGAAAGCCTTTTATGGTATTTATTTCTCATTGTGGTAGTGTGGGACTTGTTGCTATACCGTTTGCTCTTCATAAAATAGATGGAACTATTATTTATAAATTTCCAAGTAATAATTTAACGAATAAGCTTGTTATTAAATCGTTTGGTGATGGTATTGGAAAGTTGAAGTTTCTTCCTAATGTATCTAATGGAACGAAAGATGCGATGAGGATTCTTTCTTCTGGCGGTGTGGTGTTGGCTGTGCCAGATCAGAAGTTTAAAACAGGTATTGATACAAAGTTTTTTGGGGCAAAAGTGAAAAGTCCTGTGGGAGTTGCAAAGTTGGCTGGTCATTTTAATTGTCCTATACTTCCTGTGCAAATAATAAGAGAGAAAGGTGTTAAACATAGAATTGTTTTTCATAAGCCTTTTATGCCTTTTAAATCAAAAGATAAAGAAATGGACGCAATAAAAACTACACAAAAAATAAATGATGTTATTGAAGGGTGGATTAAGGAAAATCCTTCGCAATGGTTTTGGGTTCATGACAGATGGAATATTAAGGCATCTTTGAAAAAAGGTAAAGGAGATAAGAATGCAACAAAAAACAATAAGTAAAGAAATAGTTATTTCTGGAATTGGTCAACATAAGGGAACTGAAAATACAGTTATTTTAAAACCTGCGGATGTTAATAGTGGTATTATTTTTAAAATCAAAGGAAAAGAATATCCCTATAATATAAACAATGTTTTCGGGGAAACTGGATATACTTGTGTTGGAGAAAAGGATGGTTGCAATTTGAAAACTGTAGAACACCTTGTTTCTACAATTAATGGTCTTGGGATTGATAATTTGATTATTGAAACAGAATCGGAGGAGGTTCCAATATGTGATGGGTCAGCAGTAAAATTTGTGGAAGAGATAGAAAAAGCTGGCTTTGAGTTGCAAAATGCACCTAAAAAAGCGATAAAGATTTTGAAAAAAGTTTCTTATACTGATGAAAAAGGTGATGTTTCAATAGAGCCTACGGACAAGGAAACACTTACTCTTGATGTGATGATAGATTATAGTGGGGTAAAGCCTATTGGTATACAGAAGATAAAGATTGATTTGAATGAAGATAATTATAAAAAGCTTATTAGTCCTGCTAGAACATATGCAAGAATGTCAGATGTTGAATTTTTGCATTCAAAGGGGCTTTGTCTTGGGGCGACTCTTAAAAGTGGGATTGCGGTTGATGAAGAAAAGGTTATAAATCCAGAAGGGTTAAGGTTTGAAGATGAATTTGTTCGTCATAAAGTTTTGGATGCGGTTGGCGATTTATATCTTCTTGGTCATTATATAATTGGTTATTATAAGAATAGTAAAGGTGGTCATTTCCATAATAATCAATTGGTAAGGGCAGTGCTTTCCGATAAATCTAATTATGAAATAGTTGAGATTTAGTATGATTATTATGGGGATTGATCCAGGGCTTAGGTTTAATGGCTATGGTGTGATAGAATATCAATCAGGTAGTTTTAAGCATATTGCGAATGGAACATTTAAAACGAATGAAAAGTTAAGTCTTTCCGAACGACTTTCCCAAATTTATTATAGTTTGGAGGATATACTTAAAACTTATAAGCCTGATGAAGTGGCGGTGGAGGAAGTGTTTGTTAATGTTAATCCTTCCTCAACCTTGAAACTTGGGCAAGCAAGGGGGGTTGCGATTTTGACACCTTCGCTTTTGGGGATACCTGTGTTTGAGTATTCGCCGAACCTTATTAAAAAATCGGTAGTTGGTGTTGGGCATGCGGGTAAAGAGCAAATACAGATGATGGTGAAACTATTACTTTGTAATCCAAAGATTGATAGTGAGCATAGTGGTGATGCGTTGGCTATGGCGATATGTCATGCACATAACAGAAATTCCTTTAAGTAAACATTTTTTTTAATTTTAGGAAAAAATCCTTGACTTTCTTTTTTTATGCTTTACAATCAGAAATTGTAAGAAAAATTGGTTTGTGCCGACTTTTCTTACTTTCTTTGTGTTAAAAAAAAGGCCTATTTTCTGGGCCTTTTTTATTTCCTTAAATATATGTAGAATGCGCCGTCGTTTTTTGTTTTGTATGGTGCGTATTCCACGTAAAGAATCATTTGTTTTATATCAGGGGAGTTTATCCATTTTGGAAATTCACGGCGGATTGTTCCTGTTTGTTTTTCTGGGTTGCCTCTGCCTGTGATTACAAGTAAAGTCCGATTGTGGGAAAGGTAGTTTTGAGTTATAAATTTTATAAAAGTTTCATAAGCGGATTGTAGGGTGTAGCCATGCAAATCAAGTGTAGAATCCGGCTTTTTTGTTTCATTTTTGATTTTTTTCTGGATTGTTTTATCAATGCGGGAGGTGTCGGATATTGATAAATCCTTTTCAATTATATTACGATGAGGTTTTGGTTTTATATCCTCTGGCTGTATAAAGGAGATTTCTATATCATTTTCTTTTTTTATTGGTTTTGGGGTAGGTATATTTAAATTCCCCTTTGTTTTGGATTTAAGGGGTTTTATTGATGATATAATTTCTTCCCATATTTTGTTCATAGAACTAATATACTTTGTATGAAGGATAAAAGCAAATAAAAATCCCTACCGCTGGGATAGGGATTTAGTTTTTTAATGGTTTAATTATATTCTCATAGGCATAAGAACATAGATTGCTGAAGTATCATCAAGTTCAGTTATTATTGCAGGTGATGAACCATCGGAAATCATAAATTTCATAAATTTACCTTCTATTTGAGAAGCTATGTCAAGGAGGTATTTGGAGTTAAATCCAATTTCCATAGAATCGCTGTCATAGGTAACTTCTAAATCTTCAAATGCACTACCAGAATCTGGTGTTGATGCAAGAAGAGTTAGTTTTGATTTTGAAAGTTTAAGTTTGATTGCCCTTGATTTTTCATAGGCAACGGAAGATACGCGGTCAACTGCTTCGGAGAAAAGTTTACAATCTACTTCCATAGCTTTGTCGTTTGATGTTGGAATAACCTTTTCATAATCAGGGAATTTTCCATCAATAAGTTTTGATGTAATTGTTGTTCCACCGAATGAAAATCTTGCCTTTGTTTCGCTTATTTCAACNTTGATGTCCGAAGANGTGTCTTCAAGAAGAGCNCGAAGTTCNGTTACAACTTTTCTTGGGATAATAATGCTTGGCATACCCTTTGCACCTTCTGGGCTTATAACATCTTGGCGTGCAAGACGGTGACCATCAGTTGCAACNGCACGAAGTAATTCTTTGCCGTCCTTTTCCAATGTGTGGAAGAAGATACCGTTTAAGAAGTAGCGAGTTTCTTCTGTGGATACAGCGAATTTTGTTTTATCAATAAGNTTTATTAAATCATCACATGGAAGTGTGAATTTGAATGGCATTGATGANCTGTTCATTAAAGGGAAGTCATCAACTGGAAGTGATGGAAGTGTGAATTCTGAATTTCCAGCCTTAATTACAACCTTTGCATTATCAGATGANGTTTTAAGTTCAATNTTTCCATCAGGAAGTTTACGAACAATATCATATAAGATATGTGCAGGGATTGTTGTTGAACCCTTTTCATTTATAGTTGCATCTAAAACTTCNATNATTTCCAAATCTATNTTTGTNGCAGTGAATTTTAGGTTNTCAGATGCTTCTATCTTTATATTAGAAAGCACAGGAATTGTAGATTTTTTTTCAACAATTCTATATAAATGTGAAAGTGTTTTTGAAAGATTTGCTTTTTCAATAGTAATATACATTTTTCATCTCCTTTATTTATAATTTAAGTTTATTCTAGTCCATAACGGATTATAAAAGCAAGTAAATTTTTATATATTTTTGATATTAAAAAAGGCTCCGTTAAGAGCCTTTGTTTTTTTATTTTTTAGGTTTTGTAAATTCCGTTGCTGGAACTTCTTTTTCCTTTGTTTTTACTTTTGAAAGAAGNAGGTCAAGNACCTTTTCTTCAAANATGTTGGCACGAATTGCCTCTGTTGCAGATGGATTTTTTTGATAGTATTCAAAAATTTGACCTGCTTGTTGAGGATATTTCATTGCTTCTGCCATAATTGCCTGTTGAATATCGTTTTGAGTGATTTCAANTTTTTCTTTTTTACCAATGTCAGCAATTATTAAGCCAAGTTTTACACGGCTTTCGGCTTGTTTCTTTAATTCTTCTTTTTTCTTTTTTTCNGCCTTTTCATCAAGTTTTTCAGATGTAGTATGTTTGAATTGATGGAACATATATTCAACTTCTTGGTTTACAAGAGATTCTGGAAGTTCAATTTTTTCATCTGATAATTTTTCAAGNAGTTCNTCNTTCATNATATTTTTTGATGCAGTTTCGTAATTTTGTTCCAATANTTCCTTTACATAAGATTTAAGGTCAGCTAAATCCTTTCTTTTTAATTCTACGGCAAAAGCATCATTGATTTCAGGNATGATTTTTTCCTTTATATCATTGATTTTTACCTTAAATACNGCTGGTTTTCCAGCAAGNTTTTCATGNCCGTAGTCCTTTGGAAATTCAACGTTTACGTCAAACGAATCGCCCTTTGAATGACCGATTACTTGATCTTCAAAACCTGGNATAAATGTGTTAGAGCCAAGTTCNAGTGGGTANTTTTCGCCTTTGCCACCTTCAAAAGGTTTACCGCCTTCNAATCCTTCAAAATCAATTACAGCAATATCACCCTTTTTAGTTTTTCTTTCGGTTTTAATAGGTTCGGTTGTGTATCTTGATTTTGCAATGTTTTCAAGAGATTCGTTTACTTCTTTGTCAGTTGCGTGTGCAANCTTTTTTTCAAGTGTGATTTTTGAAAANTCAATATCNTTTATAATNGGGAGAATTTCAAAATCAGCAGAGAATTTTANTGGTTCATTACGAACGAAGCTNTCAACCTTTACATTTGGTTGGGTAGCAGGTGTTATATCATGTTCCTTCCAATAAGAAGAAAGAGTATCATTTATAAGGGTATTTATAACNTCGCCGATGAAATGACCTTCGTATTTTTGTTTGATTACTTCCATAGGAACNTGTCCTGGNCGGAAGCCCTTTTCTTTGTGTGTTTTTGCAAATTCAGTTAATTGTTCGTTTAACTTTGCTTCAAATTCTTCGGTTGGAATTTCAAAAGATAGTTCGTATTTAATTCCTTTTATTTTTTCTTTTGTTGGTTTCATTTTGTTATCCTTTGATTGATTTATAGTTGGTGCGGATGAAGGGACTTGAACCCCCACGCCGTAAGGCAATAGATCCTAAGTCTATCGCGTCTGCCAATTTCGCCACATCCGCATAAGTGGTTAATAATATGCTGTATTTATATCACAAAAAAAAATAAAATCCATAAAAAAATTAAAATTTTAAAAAAGGTGGATTTTTGATATACTCCGTTTTCTTATTGTCTTTGATTTATATCAGTCATATACTCAGGAAGTTTTTTGAGAATTTGTTTGGTTTTATAGCGTGAATTTAAAAATTTTTCACCATTATTTAATATATAATTGTTATCTTTGCCTTGATAGGCGACAATACCGTTTTCATTGCTTTGTTTATCTTCAAAGTAAATAATATTTGTATCTTTTATTAATGGAAGGTTTCGTGCAGTTTTTACAATAATATCGCCATCATCAAAAACGCCGTTTTTATTTACATCTAATTTAAGAAAACGGTATTTATATCCTATTGCTATATCGCTACTTTTTACATCTTCTATTTCTAAAATAGGAGCTCCGTTTAGGCTGATGTTATTGTTGACATAATCGTTTTCTTCTTCTTTTTCTTTTTTTGTAGGATAAAAAGGAAAAGACATAATAAGAGCTGTTAGTATAATACCTAAAATTATTGTTTTTTGATATTTCATTTTGATTACCTTTTTAATTATTAATAATATAAGAGTTTATCTTGAAAGAAAAATAAAATCCATAAAAAATTAGAATTTTGAAAAAAATGTGTTATACTTATTTATATGGAGAAGAATATGAAAATATTTTTGTGTTTGTTTATGTTATTTAGTTTTTCTGCGTTTGCCGAAGAGCCTAGGTTTTCAGGTAAACCTTTGCCACGATTTGTTGCATTAAAATCGGATAAGGTTAATACTAGGGTTGGACCGAATGTTAAATATCCAATTAAATATTTGTATGTAAGGAAGTTTATGCCTGTGATTGTGGTAAATGAATATTATGGTTGGTATCAAATAAAGGATATAGAAGGGGATTTGTCTTGGGCTCATCGTGATAATTTCACGGTAAAGGACTATGCAATGGTAAAAAGCAATAATATTAATTTATATAAAAAGGCTAGAACCTCATCAGAAATTTTAGCAAGAGTTGATAAGGGTGTAATATTCCTTGTTGATAAATGTGAAAAGGATTTTTGTAAGGTTAAGACAAACTATAATAACAAAAAGTTTGAAGGATATATTTTGCAAAGTGAATTATATGGTATAAATTAGTATTGTATATTGTCTTTAAATATGTTAATATTGGATAGTTATTAAATAGGAAAAGGAATTGAAAATGTTTGGAAAAATCTCTATGGGGGGGGGGTAAATCCCTTGTAAAATCAAGAAGTTATATCAAACTTATCTTTATAATATCTTTATTTATAGTATCTATTTTAGGAATTTCTTCGGATTTTGTTTTTGCGGCGGGCAAGAAAAAAACTTCTGCTGTTAAACGTCAAAATTCTACTAAGAAAAAAAATTCTAATACTTCTTCGGCAAATAAATCTGTGGCAAAAAGGGCGGCGGTTTCTTCTTCTAACTCTAAACGTGCTGCGGTATCAACTAGAAGGCAAGCAAATAAAAAGAGAGTAGTTAAAAGGTCGGGTAGTAAGACACCTGCTGTTGTAAACGAATCAGCAGGAAATACCTCAACCGAAAAAGTTAAACAAACTATAAATTTAGTATGTCCTGTGGAGAAAGTAATAGTAGGTAAGTTTGATGATGATGGAGAATTTTATTATTACAGTGGAAAAGAACGTTGTCGTGATCCTGAAAATGCAACTGCATATAAATGGAATAATACTTTGAAATCTAAATATCCTAGGGGAAGTGTGTCGGAGGCAGAGGCTTATTATTTTGGTTGTGATAGTGATTTTATAGTAAAGACAGTAGGAAAGGATAGGGTATGTGTAAGCGTGCTTAACACTTGTCCGATAGGTGTAGTTTTGGAAAAGGGTGAAAATGGTTATATATCGCCAGAAACAGGTGAGGTATGTGATTTGGCGGTAAATACTCGGACTAGGTTAGTTAAGGCTGGGGAAAATACAAGAGGAGATGTTGATGATAAATCGGCATATATTGCGGAGTGTAATGCGAACAAGTATTCTGCTCCTATTGAAGGGATTGATTCTTCTTTACACTTGCAATGTTTAAGTTGTCCTGTGGGATATTTGTCTCCTGTTGGTTCAAATTCAAAAGATAAATGTATGGAAGATTGTAAAGATGGAAAAGTTGCAGGAGATGATGGCAAATGCGTTTCTTGTGATGCAAATGCGACCTATTCGGATGGTGTTTGCACATGTAAAAATGGCTATTATGGAAAAGGATATGGAACAAATGGTTGTGTAATCTGTCCTGAGGGAAGTATTTGCACAGGTGGAGAAAAGAAAGATGTTAATAAAGACAATAATGAGTATATGGATAAAACTGGGGCAGATAAGGCAAAAACTTGTCCGTCTGGTTCAAAATCAACGGGAACAAGTTGTACCTGTAATGATTCAAATTACACATTTGATATTAACTCTAATACTTGCAATGTATCAAAATGTAATGCTGGTCAGATTTTAGAGGGTGGAAAGTGTGTTGATTGTCCTGCTGGATATTATTGTTCTGGTGATAATAATAAAAGTGCTTGTGCTGCGGGAACATATAATGGTTCTACTGGTGCGAAATCTTCTGATGCTTGTGTAAAGTGTGAAGATTACCATTGGTCAAGTGCTGGTGCATCAAAATGTGGAAAAATCAAGATACACTTATGGTATTCATATTGGAACGACGATAATGATGTTAATAAAACTTGTACTTTGAATATGAATAAGTGGTTTGAAACTGGAACACAGGTAAAAGCATCTAATGATAACTTTGGTGGTGATCCGAAGGCAAGCAAGAAAAAAGGTGCGGGTGCTCCTTGCTGGCATATAGCAGAAGAAGGACAGACTATTAACTTGAATTGTGCGACTCTTCCTTGCACTATACAGGGACCTAATGGCAGATATCTTAAAGTGACTGCGGATAGGGAATTCCAGTGTGCAAAGTCCGATGGACAGTTCTGGGAATGTAGTGGTGCAAAGTCTGGTTCAGATCTTGTTAAGTGGGATTAGAAAATATTCCCTCCTTTAAAAGGGGGGATATTTTTTATCTTTTTGATTACTTTTGTTTCCTCGTAGGCGAACGCCTTTATTAAAATCTTGGTAGGAATGGAGAGAATCGAACTCTCAAGGGTCGCCCCAGCGGATTTTGAGTCCGCCGCGTCTACCAATTCCGCCACATTCCCAAAGTAAAAATACTTATACCCTAAGATAAAATAAAAATCAAGAAATTTTACTTTTTAAAAATATTTAGCTTTGTATACCAAGGGTCGGTTGTTTGTGCTTGAAGTTTTCTAAGGAACTCTTCTATTAAAGCATATTTATATTCATATTTCTTCATTCTTTTAAGTTTGTTTAGGACTTTTAAAAAATCTTTATAATCGGGATGCCATGGTTCCCAACAAGAATACATATCTATATCTCTACACATTTGAGGTCCTCCCCAATCTCTGAATCTCCAAAATTGGACGAAGGCATTTAATTTATCTGCCATTTTTACAAATTTTGGCATTTCTTTATAATTCAAAGAATGTAATACGAATAATAATCTTAAATCACATTTCAAAGTAGATAGGTATTTTAAGTTTTTTTGAAGTTGTTCCCAGTGTCCACCACGGACAATAGATTCATAAGTTTTCTTTGTTGCTGCGTGAATAGATATCATAAAAAGTTCAACTCTTCCTTCCAATCCCCATTCTTTTATATGAGCTTCATCACAAAGCAAACCGTTTGAATGGATTATAAATTTTAGATTTGGATAAGTTGAAATTAGTTTTTGTAAAAGCTTTTTGTTATGTGGGCTGGTAAATAATTCCCCTCCCCCATTGATTTTTACTAATTTAGCATTTTTACATAGTAATACAATTTTATCAATTATTTTATTGAGTAGATTGGTTTCTTCCTTATTTTCTAGATAAAGTTTATCACGACAAGTTTTACATCTGACATTGCAACAAGTTGAATATTGTAAACTTACGATTTCTGGATATTTTGGGTTCAAAAGTAAGTCTTTTTTATATTGATTTCTATTAAGACAATTATATTCTGTATATTCCCCACAAATATCTAAATTACAAAATTTATAACTTCCATCAAGGATAGATTTTCTAAATTCCTCTGCTTTTTTACTATACCAGATATCATCAATTTCGTCGGTGAAGATATTGCCAATGTAATAGTAGTTATTAAAACTAGGGCAACAAAAAGATACATCTCCATCAAAATTTATTGTTATTTTTTCAAATGGTGTTTTACAATAATGTTTCATTTTTTACCTTTTTTATATTAATAAGGATATTAAACAAGATTTTTTAATTTTATTCAACTGTTTTTATAATCCCCAAGCGTTTTCAATGTGTTCATAATTAAAGTCATCGTCAAAGAGTATTGCATCAAATCGGCAATCAAAGTTTTCAAATTCCTTATGCTTGCTTAGATAAATTTCGGCGGAGTAGTAAATTCGTCTCATTTGGGTTTGTTTGATGGATTCGGCGGCAAGGGATAGTGTCTTTCGTTTTTTTACTTCTATGAATAGCAATAATTTTTTTTCGGGGTTGGTGGCGATTATATCAATTTCGCCAGCCTCCAATCCGTGACCTAATTGATAGCGGGAGGAAAGAATAGAAAAACCCAAAGTTTGCAAAATTTCTTTTGCTTTTTCCTCGGCATTTATTCCTAATGAGTAATTAGTTCTTTTTTGGATTTGCTGTTGCAACCATAGCCTCACGTATTACTTTATCACCGAGTTTATATCCTGCTTGAAGTTCGCGTGCAATGTCGCCGTCCTTTACATTTGGGTCATCAACTTGCATAACTACACAATGTTCAGCAGGGTTAAGAGGATTTCCAACAGTTGGAATTTTGCAAATTCCATTTTTTTCCAATGCGGAAATAAAGCTATCTTGAATAGATTTTAAGCCGTTGAGGATGTTTTCATCAACTTTGCCCTCCATTGATGCTATGGCAAGGGATAGGTTATCAGCAAGAGGGAGCATATCCTTTGCAAATTTGGATATTTTATAATCCACCATATTTTTTGCATCAATTTCGGCTCTTCGTTTTGTGTTTTCACAATCTGCCATAGTTCGCAAATATCTTTCTTGCCAGGAAGAAATTTCGGCCTTTAAATTTTCAATTTTATCATTTTGGGCTTCGCATCCTTCGGGTGCGCATTTTATACCTTCACCACAGTCAGCTTCTTTGTGTTGGCATTTGCAATCATTACCACAGTGGCATTCTTTGTTTTCTTTACAACCACATTCGCATTTTTCATTTTCACAATGAGGGCATTCGCATTTGTGTTGATTTAATTCCTCGTTATGTTTGTTTTTAAATTTCTTGCTCATTTTCTAATCCTTTTTTATTAACTTATATAATTATAGATAATAACATTATTTTACTTTTTCAAGTATAAAAAACTTTTAAAACCCTTTATTTTTTGATATAATGGATTTAATAATGTATTTAGAGGGAAAAAAATGGTTGCAAAATTACTTGATGGAAAAAAAACATCGGCAAAGTATGTTGAATCTTTTAAATCTTTGATTGAAAGGGTTAAATTAAAATATAAAAAAGTTCCTAAATTAACAGTAATTTTGGTAGGGGAAAATCCTGCATCTCTTATTTATGTAAAAAATAAGCAAAAAAGATGTGAGGAGATTGGAATTTCATCTGAGGTTATACGTTTGAAAAAGGATGTTAGTCAAAAGAAGCTTTTGGAAGTTATTTCTAAATTAAACAAGGATAAAAAGGTAAATGGAGTTTTGGTGCAACTTCCACTTCCTTCGCATATTGATGAGGAAGTAATTATAAATGCAGTTAGTCCAGAAAAGGATGTAGACGGATTTAATGTTATAAATAAAGGAAAGCTTTTCATTGGTGATAAGAGTGGGTTTATTCCTTGTACACCTTTGGGTATATTAAAAATGCTTGGAAATTATAAAATAAAAATTGATGGGAAAAAAGTTGTTGTTTTGGGGCGTTCCTTTATCGTTGGGAAGCCTATGGCTGAATTGATGCTTCAAAATAATGCGACCGTTACAATTTGCCACAGCCATACGAAGAATTTAAAGGATATTACGAAAAGTGCGGATATTTTAATTTCTGCAATGGGGGTAAAGGCTGGTATGATTAAGTCCAGTTATGTTAAAGATGGAGCAGTGGTTGTTGATGTTGCGATGATAAGGAATCCTGCAACAAATAAATTAGTTGGTGATGTGGATTTTAAATCAGTTTCAAAAATTGCTTCCTATATGACACCTGTTCCTGGTGGGGTTGGTCCTATGACTATTGCAATGTTAATGAATAATACAATAAAGGCATTTTTAACACAAAATAATATAGAAAATGAAGATACACAAATTTAAATATAAACTTTCAAGTGGCGCAAAGGCTTTTCATTGCGGACCTGCTTATCATAAAAAGATAAGAGGGTTTAAGTATACGAAAGGTGTCTGGGGTAAGTTTTTTTATTACTTTATTTATTTTGGAATTTGGTGTGGGATTTTTTTATCAATAGTTCTTTTGTATTTGGCATTAACTCTTCCTAATATAGAACATATTACTAATAAAACAAGAAAGCCAAGTATTACCATAGTTGATAGGAACAATCAGAAAATTACATCTATTAATGATATTTATGGGGAAACGGTAGATGTGGAAACTCTTCCTTCCCATGTATGGCAGGCGGTTATTGCGGTAGAGGATAAAAGATTTTATTCCCATTTTGGTATTGATATAAAGGGACTTTTTCGTGCAATAGCAAATAACATTGTAAGGAAACGTTCTCCGCAAGGTGGAAGTACCATTACACAACAGCTTGCGAAAAATGTTTTTCTTTCAAGTGAGAGGTCGTTAAGTCGTAAGATACAGGAGGTTATGATAACGCTTTGGCTTGAACATAAATTTACAAAGGATCAGATATTATCTTTGTATTTAAATCGTGTTTCTCTTGTTGGTGGAAAATATGGGATTGCGAATGCTTCGGAAGTTCTGTTTAATAAATCAGTTTATGATATAAATATTGCGGAGGCGGCAATACTTGCAGGTATGTTAAAGGCTCCTACAAGATTAAATCCAATGAATAATAAAGAGGCTTCTCTTTCTAGGGCAAAGGTAGTTCTTTCACTTATGAAAGAGCAGAATTATATAAATAATTCTCAATATGAAGAGGCTTTAAAATATAACTATGTGAATCCGAATAATAAGCATAATCAGATAAGGTATTTTATTGATTATACGCTTAATGAAATGAACTCTCTTGTAAGTGATGTTTCAAAGGATGTGGTTATTTATACAACCCTTGATAATAATATTCAAAAGACAGCTGAAAATATAGCTAAAACATATATGGAAAATAATGGGGAGAAGTATAACTTTTCTCAAATCGCAAGTGTTGTTATGGATGTTGAAGGAAATATCCTTGCAATGATTGGGGGTAAAAATTATACGGAAAGTCAGTTTAATCGTACTAATCAGATGAAGCGACAACCTGGTTCGGTTTTCAAACCTTTTGTGTATTTGACGGCTCTTGAAAAAGGATTTAAGCCGAATGATATGTTTGATGATAAATTGAGCTCTATTGATAATTGGACGCCAAGGAATCATGATGAAAAATATACGGGACCTATTACAATGGCAGATGCCCTTGAAAAGTCGGTTAATACTGTGCCTGTGCAAATTGCAAAACAAATTGGGCTTAGGAGTATAATTTTGATGGCAAGAAAGCTTGGGCTTATTGATAAAATCAGTAATGACTATACTATTATACTTGGGACATCGGAGACAACGCTTCTTGATTTAACGTCAGCGTATGCAACCTTTGCAAATAAAGGGTATGGGGTTATTCCTCATTCTATTATTAAAATTACTGATGCAAATGGAAATATTATTTATGAAAGAAGTGGAAGTGGTGTTGGAAAACTTCTTTCCAATCAAGAAGTAGAAAATATGAACTATATGTTAAGGCGAGTTATAGAAGGGGGTACTGGTGCAAATGCAAATATAAAGGGGACTTATATTTGTGGTAAAACTGGAACAAGTCAGAATAACAGAGATGCTTGGTTTATTGGGTATTCGCCAAAGTATATAGCTGGTATATGGATTGGAAATGATAATAATGAATCTATGAGTAATGCCAGTTATGGTGGAACAATTCCCGCAAAAATATTTAAGGCGATTATGAGTTATGTTATAACAACAGATAATTAAAAATTAAAAAATTTTGTAAATCTTACCCACCAAGGGTCGGTTGTTTGGGATTGAAGGACGCGTAAAGATTCTTCTATTAAAGAATATTTATATTTCTTCATTCGTTTAAGTTTGTTTAGGACTTTTAAAAAATCATTATAATCTGGGTGTGAAGCTTTCCAACAAGTGTATTTATCAAGTTCTTTGCACATTTGGGAATGAGAATGAGAATATCCTTTATCCCGTAACATCCAGAATAGAGGAGTAGCATTAAGTTTATGTGCCATTTTTACAAATGCTGGCATTTCTTTGTAATTAAGAGAGTTTATTACAAAAGGTAAAAATAATTTACATTTTTGGGAAGATAGATATTTTAAATTTTTTTGAAGTTGCTCCCAATGACCACCACGAACAATAGATTCATAAGTTTTCTTTGTTGCTGCGTGAATAGAGATGTTAAAAATATCTACTTTTCCATCTAGTCCATATTCTTTTATATGAGCTTCATCACAAAGAAGTCCATTAGTATGTATAAAAAATCTTATTTTTGGGTAAGTGTCTTTTAAACGTTTAATTATTTGTTTACAATGTGGGCTAGTGAATAATTCTCCGCCTCCATTGAGATATATTATTTCAGCATTTTTGCATAATAAAATGATTTTATCAGCGATAGAATTAAAGTGTTCTGTTTCTTCTTTTGTTTCTAATCTAATATTATCTCTACATATTTTACATTTAACATTGCAAGATGGCATATAACTTAGATAAACAAAATTTGGATAAGGTGGTGATAATGTATCTTCATTGTAGTTAAGTTTTCCAAAATATTCGTCATAATAATTACCACAGATATTTAAATTACAATATTTATAACTGCCATCAAGAATGGATTTTCTAAATTCTTTTGCTTTTTTACCATACCAGATATCATCAATTTCATCTGTGAAGATATTTCCGATAGAGTAATTCTTGTTGAAAGCGGTGCAACAAAAGGTTACATCTCCATCAAGTTCTATTTGAATTCTTTCAAATGGGAATATGCAGTGTCTTTTCATTGGTCTTCTTCTCCTTTTTTTATTTCTTAACATATTTAAGAAGGATTGTCAAGCCTGCGGGTGTCATACCTGGTATTCGTGAAGCGGAGGCAAGAGTTTCTGGGTGGGAGGCTTTTAATTTTGCCTTTACCTCCAAAGTTAGACCGCCTATTTTATCATAGTCAATATTACTTGGAATTTTTAAACTTTGGTCCTTTTTATATGCCTCAATATCCTTTTCTTGGCGTTTGAGGTAGCCTTGATATTTACCTTCTGTTTCAATTTGTTTTATGATTTGCTTTTCAAATTCATTTATTTGTGGGAAAAGTTTTTGTAATACAGCCATATCAATTTCGGTATAGCGAAGAGCATCGTATAAATTTTTTCCTGCGATACCAGCGACATTGATATTTACACTTTTAAGTAGTTTTTGATTTAGCTTGTGGGAAGTTAAGAATTTTTTAAAATCCCCCATTTTTTTCATTTTTTCATTGAAAAAGCCGGCTCTTTTATCACTTACGACCCCAATTTTGATACCAAGAGGGGTTAATCTTTGGTCGGCATTATCCGCCCTTATGGATAAGCGATATTCAGAGCGAGATGTAAACATTCTGTATGGTTCATCAACCCCTAAGGTTGTAATATCATCAACAAGGACACCAATGTATGCTTGGGAACGGTCAAGTATGATTTCGTCTTTGCCACTTGCAAAAAGTCCAGCGTTGATACCAGCGAGGATTCCCTGTGAGGCAGCTTCCTCATAACCGCTGGTGCCGTTTATTTGTCCTGCAAAATAAAGACCTTTTATTCTTTTTGATCCTAAGGTTGGTTTAAGTTCCCTTGCATCAATTGCATCATATTCAATTGCATATCCATAACGAAGGATTTTTACATTTTCCAAGCCCTTTATAGAGTGGATAAAATCCTCCTGCACGTCCTTTGGAAGAGATGTTGAAATGCCATTTGGATAAATCACATCAGAGCCATAACCTTCCTGTTCTAAAAAGACGTGATGGGATTCGTGATGGGCGAATCGGACAACTTTATCCTCTATACTTGGGCAATATCTAGGTCCGATTGATTTTATCTGTCCGTTATAAAGGGGAGTCCTGTCCTTATTATCGGTAATGATTTTATGGGTTTTAAGGTTTGTATAAGTGATGTAGCAAGGTATCATTTCTTGGTTTATTTTTTCGGTAAGGTATGAAAAAGCCTCTGGCACTTCATCACTTTTTTGACACTCTAATTCATCATAATTTATTGTTTGTTTGGAAAGGCGAGCAGGTGTTCCAGTTTTAAGTCGCAAAATGGAAAAGCCGGCTTTTTTGAGCGATTCTGTTATTCCGTAGGAGGCATTTTCACCAATTCTTCCACCCTTTGTTTGCTCCTCTCCTGTGTGCATAATACCGTTTAGGAAAGTTCCTGTTGTAAGGACAACCGATTTACATTCAAGTTTACCACCTGTTTTTAAAATGACACCATTTATAGATGAAAAATTGTTATTGAAAAGTATTTCAACAACTTCGTCCTCTATTATATCAAGAGTTTTATATTCGGAGAGTATTTCATTTACCGCTTTTTTATAAAGGGTTCTGTCTGCCTGTGCACGAGGACCTTGGACCGCAGCTCCCTTTGAGGCATTGAGAACACGGAATTGTGTTCCTGCTTTATCAATAGCCCTTGCCATAACGCCATCAAGGGCGTCAATTTCACGGACAAGATGACCTTTACCAAGTCCACCAATTGATGGATTACAACTCATTTCACCAAGATTTTCTTTGGAAAAAGTTATAAGTGCAGTTTTTAAACCTAATCTTGCGGAGGCACTTGCAGCTTCTATACCTGCATGACCGCCACCGACAACAACAACATCGTATTTCATTTTTGACCTTTTAAAAATTATTTAGTATTGGATACTATTATATCCCTAATTTTTAAAATATCATCAAATTTATCAATAACAGCGATAGGATTTTCTTTTAATAATTTATTTTTGTTTTCTGGGATTTCATAACTTACCCCAATTCCAATACCATTTAAGTTTTTGGCAAGCTGTATATCCTTTACCCCATCACCAACGGTAAAGATTTGTTCGGATTTATCAATACCTGATTGTTTCATCATATAATGAACAGGGGTAGGTGATGGTTTATCATCAATAAATCTGCCTATCTGAGTTCCGATGACATTTATAAAATATTTTCGGATTTTCAAATATTCCATAAGTTGGGATGTGGATTCTGTATCCCTGCTTGTGCAGACCATAAGTTTATAGTTAAGCCTGAATAATTCTTGTATCAATTTATTAACATTAGGGAATAATTTCATTTGTTTATAAAATTCATCAGTCATTTCAATTTCAATTAATTTTGGAATAAGTTTATTTACGTAAATATCCTTTTGTGTTTTTAAATCAATTCCGTTAAAAAGTTCTTCGGTTTTCCAAATTGCATGAATTTTGTGAAGGTAGGAAGTGTCTTTGAAGGAAAGTCCCAACTCCTTTATAGCACGGTTGGTTGCCCAAGCGAGAGGAGTTTCTCTTTCCACCAAAGTTCCGTCCATATCAAAAACAATGACTGCCATTTTATTATCTTTCGTTTAATAGGAAATTTACTATTGCTGGAATGTTTTTAATTTCTTTTGTTGAGGAAACAATTGCATTTGGTGCGTTGTTTTTCATTTCATCCAATGAAGAATATCTGCCGTATCCAATACCGATTGTTTTCATACCCATATCGCGACCCATTTTTATATCGCCCTTTGTATCGCCAATCATTATTGCTTTTGTTGAAGGGATACCTATTTCCTGTGAAATATAATTTACTATTTGGGTATCTGGTTTATCTCTGAACTTCTTACCGCCTTCGGTTGCTTGTATCATTTCAAAATAGGAAAGCATTTTTTCCTTTCTTAAAAACTTTAAGATAGAGTGTAAATCACGAGAGGAGGCAATTGCCAAAGCAACATCAGTTTTTGCTAGTTGTTTTATGACATTACGCATACCATTATAAAATCTTACTTGATTTACAAATTCATCTTGGTTGCATAACTTAACTACTGTATCGTTAAATCTGGTTTTAAAAATGTGGACTTGGTCCTCAAAATTTTTTCCCCAACCTACATATTCAGTTTGAAGAATGTTAAAAGCATTTTTTACTATATCTTCTGTGTGTGGAAGATTTAGTGTTTCCATGGCTCTTCTGTTTACATTGTCAAACATTTCCTTGCTGTGGACCAAAGTTTCATCAAAATCAAATACTACAAGTTTTGTTTTTTCAATTTTTTCTGGTGATGTGGCAGAAATAGCTCTTCCGCCGAATTTTTTTCTTAAATATTTTTCTTTTTCTATTGCATTCATTTTTTAATCCTATTAATATGTTTATATAAAAATTTATACGAATAATAAACAAAGGGAATGATTATGTCAAGTAAAAATTATCATGAAACAACAAATAAACCTAATTTTCCGAAAATAGAAGAAGGAATACTTGATTTTTGGAATAAGGAGAAGATTTTTAAACGTTCTGTTGATGAGCGTGATGAGAAAGATGAGTTCGTTTTTTACGATGGACCTCCGTTTGCAAATGGGCTTCCTCACTATGGACATGTTTTGCAAAGTTATGCAAAGGATACAGTTGCCCGTTATCAAACTATGAAGGGTAAAAAAGTCAACCGCCGTTGGGGTTGGGATTGCCATGGACTTCCACCAGAACTTAAAACCGAAAAGGAGTTAGGGATAAGTGGTAAAAAGGCGATTGAAGAATATGGTGTTGATAAATTTACAGATAAATGTGCTTGTGATGTTTTAACATATACAAATAATTGGAAAGGTATTGTTAACAGACTTGGCCGTTGGGTTGATATGGAAAATGCCTATAAAACTATGGATAAAGAATATTCAGAAAGTATTATGTGGGCTTTTAAAACCCTTTATGAAAAAGGTCTTCTTTACGAAGATTTCCGTATTCTTCCATATTCTTGGGCGGCGGAAACTCCACTTTCTAATTTTGAGGTTAATCAAGGGTATAAGGATAAAACTGATACTACCGCAACAGTAAAGTTTAAGTTGGAAAATGGACTTACACTTCTTGTATGGACTACTACTCCTTGGACTTTGCCATCAAATTTGATGCTTGCAACAGGAGCGGATATTGAATACACAATTTTTGAGCGTGAGGGTGAGAAGTTGGTTCTTGCAACTGCTCGTATTGGTGCTTATAAAAAAGAATTAGATGGTGCGGTTGAGATTGGTAAAATAAAGGGTAGTGAGTTAAAGGGTATTCACTATACACCGCTTTTCCCATATTTTGAAAAATATCGTGAAGAATATGATGCCTTTCAAGTATTAAATGGTGATTTTGTTTCAACCGAAGATGGAACTGGTATAGTTCATCTTGCACCAGGCTTTGGTGAGGATGACTTTAATCTTTGTAAAAACTTTAATGCTAACTTCCCAATTCTTTGCCCAGTGGATTCTACTGGCTGTTTTGGACCAGAGGTAAAGGATTTTGAAGGTAAGCAAGTTTTTGATGCGAATGACGAAATACTTTCAAGATTAAAAGCTGAAAATAAGCTTTTCAAAAAAGACCAGATGGTTCACTCCTATCCATTTTGTTGGAGAACGGATAAGCCTCTTATCTATAAGGCTATGAGTTCTTGGTTCGTTCGTGTGTCTGATATAAAAGATAAATTGATTGAGGCAAATCAATCCATCACCTGGATTCCTGAACACATAAAAAATGGTCGTTTTGGTAAGTGGTTAGAGGGGGCAAGAGATTGGTCCATTTCCCGTAATCGCTTCTGGGGTGCACCAATTCCAGTATGGAAATCTGATAATCCAGAATATCCAAGGATTGATGTGTTTGGTTCAATTGCCGAAATTGAAAAGGCAAGTGGTATGAAGGTTGAAAATCTTCATCGTCCACATATTGATAAAATTGTTTATCCAAATCCAGATGATCCAACAGGAAAGTCAATGATGAGGCGAGTTTCTGATGTCTTTGATTGTTGGTTTGAAAGTGGAAGTATGCCATTTGCGTCTTGCCATTACCCATTTGAAAACAAAGAATGGTTTGAAAGAAATTTCCCTGCTGATTTTATTACAGAGGCAACAGATCAAACTCGTGGTTGGTTTTATACCCTTGTCGTAATGGGGGTTGCTTTGTTTGGGAAAGCTCCATTTAAAACTTGCGTTTGCTCTGGTTTCGTTTTTGATGAAAAAGGGCAAAAGTTATCAAAAAAGCTGGGTAATTACTCTGAACCAACAGAATTTTTTAATAAATATGGTTCGGATGCTTTCCGCTGGTTGCTTCTTTCCTCTCCTCTTTTAAGAGGTGAAATTGCTCGTATTTCAAAAGAGGGTGTGGAGGTTGCAACTACTGCTCGTAAATCGCAAATCCCACTTTATAATGCGTATCATTTCTTTACTCTTTATGCAAATGCTGATGAGATAAAGGCGGTTTATGATTTGTCATCGGATAACATAATGGATAAATACATAATTGCAAAGCTTGATGAATTAAAGGAAATTGCAAGTTTAACACTTGATAAGTATGATATTGCGACTTTCTGCTCAAAGGTTGAAAAGTTCCTTGATATACTTAATAATTGGTATATCCGCCAAAGTAGGGAGCGTTTCTGGGGAACAAGTGTTGATAGGGCTACGCAACAGGAAGCTTTCAATACTCTTTATTCTGTTCTTATTGACTTATGTAAAATAATCGCACCACTTATGCCATTTATAACAGAGTTTATTTATAAAAACTTAACTGGTGAAGATTCTGTGCATTTGGTAATGTATCCACAATCAAGTGGTAAGTTTGATAAAGCTTTGATTGAGGCAATGGATATGGTGCAAGATGTTTGCTCTGCCGTTAAAAATATTCGTGAGGAGGTAGGTATTAGAAACAGACAACCTTTGTCCTCTATGACTATTGCATCACCAAAAGAAGCAATTTTGAAACCATATTCTGATATTATAAAATCCGAATCCAATGTAAAGGATATAGTATTTACAAGTGATATTGATAAGTATGCAAAGAAACTTCTTTATATCTATACTCCTATTGTTGGAAAAAGATTGGGTCGTGCGTTGGCGGAGATTCAAAAATCAGCAAAGGCAAATGATTATACAATTGAAAATGGTATTTGCAAAATTGCAGGCTATGAACTTCAAGGAAATGAATTTGAAATCCGTGTTGAAATTTTGGGCGATATAAATGGTAAGGCTACATCCGATAATTCGGCAGTAGTAATACTTGATACAAATATTACACCAGAATTATCAACAGAAGGAATAATTCGTGATTTCATTCGTGCTATACAGGAAGAAAGGAAATCCCGTGATTACAATGTTTCTGACAGGATTGAACTTTCGTATTACACAAGTGATAAATCAATTATTGATGGTATAAAAAAGTTTGAATCCGAAATATCATCAACTGTGTTATCAACAAAGATTACTTTGGAGGCTTCTCCTTTGACGGTCAAAATTGATAATACTGATTTAAGTTTTGATATAAAGAAAGTGTAAAAAATTTCCCCTCGGTTGAGGGGATTTTTTATTATCTTGTTTTCTCAAAGTCCGTAGGAATTTTAGACTGCGAAACATTTTTATTTTGCATTTTTATCCAATCATCATCAAGGTTGGATATAACATCCACGGCCTCTTTATTTGTATTAAGTCTCAAAAATTCTGGACCTATATCATTTACCAACGGAATATAAGCCATTTTCATATCTGTATTACGCCAAAGAACTTTTCTACCAATCTTTCTTGCTCTTGGTGCATTAAGCATTTTCATATGATAATTACCATAGAAAGAATAATCTGATATTTTTAATACATTTGGAAGATTTGCCTCCTCTAAATCCTCATCAAGATAAAGAAAATTTGTGGGTATTGATTTTGCTTTTTCAAAATTGATACGTTTCAATTTATTATCCTTTACCTCAACAATAGGAGTATCATTTGCTGCAATAATCTTTTTACCTGTTACACCAAGTCCAAGATATGAAATGATACTTACTTCTTTACCTTTGATTTCTTTATTAAATAGTTTTACAAAAGGATCTATATGGTTTGGGTTCTTAGCCTCAGATTTATCTAACAACAATAAATCTGTTAAGGTATTTGTTTTTAAATCAAATAAGAAATGGGAGAAAAGAATTTCATTTTTCTTTAACTTATGTATTTTTATTATTTCATTATAACTATCACTGTATATAAAGGTATCTTTATTTGTATAAACAATAGTCCCTGAATTTGGATAACCGAACATTCTGTCGGTTGTGATAATACCGTCTTTTAAATGAAATTTTGTTGTTTCTTTATACAAGTTTCTTGTTTCTTTGAAATCATCAAAATTTACTTTTTTCATTTGTTATCTTTCTTTGCTTTGTATTTTAAATAGAATGTTATTAAAGTTTTTTAGTTTATCAGATATGTGTATTTTTTTATTTTCATTTTGTAAAAGGAAATCTGAACCAATATAAGTTGCTGATGGAAGATAAATTTCTTCCATTACCTTATTGTTATAAAGAATATTATTTCCTATGTATTGTGCTTTTGGTATATTAAGAACTTTCATATTTTTATTATTAAAGAAAGTGTTATCTAATANCCTTGAANCATTTGGGAGATTTGCTTCCTCCAAATCTTCGTCGTAAAAAAGAAAAGATTCTGGGATGTCCTTTGCTTTTTCAAAATTTATNCGNTTTAATTCATTAGAGTTTGTTTCAACAATAGGAGTTCCATTTGCTGAAATAATTTTTTTACCATTTTCAAATGAAATAACATTTACATCTTTGTTTTTGATTTCNTTGTTAAATAGTTTTACAAAAGGATCTATATCTGTTTCTTCTGTTTTAAAAAAAGTTTCATCAGGGTGTATTCTTAATGTAAATNAANCAGTTAGTCTNTTTGCTCTTNAATTAAATATAAAATGTGAAAAAATCATTTCATNATANTTNAATTTTTGAAGCTTTATTTTATNTCCANTTTNAATTACAAAAGTATTTTTGTTTGTAAAAACAGATAATGNTTTGTTGTGATATTCCTTATTTGTAATAACAGATTCATTATTGAAAGATATTGTAATTGTATTGTTGTTGTAATTTTTTTCAAACTTAACATCTTGCAATTTTACAGTTTCCATTTCTTGACCTCTTTTTTCGTTTGTATAGTAAGTCTACTAAAATAATANGTAAAGAGTCAATAAAAAAAAGGAGCTTTGAAAAGCNCCCTNTTGTGTTGATTTAAAAGTTTTAAGCGTCAGCTTCTTCNTTATGTTCAACACCATCACCAACAGCAAAGCGAACGAATTTTACAATCTTTGCATCGTCAGATATTGATTTAACAACATCTTTGATTTTCTTTGATGGTTCCATAAAGAATGCTTGTTCATTTAAAACAACTTCTTCGTANTATTTGTTGATTCTTCCGTTAATCATTTTTTCAACTATTTCAGCAGGTTTTCCAGATTGCATTGCTGTATCACGGAAAATTGCCTTTTCACGTTCAAGAGAAGCCTCATCAACATCAGCAATATTTAAGAATGCAGGTGCAGAAGCAGCAATGTGCATTGCAATAGTATCACCAACTTCCATAATTTTTGCCTTATCAGCAGATGATTCAATTCCAACAAGAACTGCAATCATACCCATACCTTCTGCAACACGGTTGTGGATATATGAAATAACAGCGCCGTTTGAAACTTCTACCATATCACTTCTACGGATATTAAGGTTTTCACCAATAGTTGCGATTTCGTTTGCCAAGGCATCAGCAACTGGCATACCGTCAATGGTTGCAGATTTGATTTTTTCAATGTTGCCATTTTCGTTGTATGCAACATCAGCAACTTTTTTAACAAATGTTTGGAATTTTTCGTTTCTTGCAACGAAATCGGTTTCAGAGTTTACTTCAACAACAACACCTTTGTTGCCCTCTACTTTAACGGCAACAACACCAGCAGATGCTTCTCTGTCGCCCTTTTTAGCAGCCTTTGATAAACCTTTTTTTCTTAAAATATCAATGGCAGCTTCTATATCACCATTTGCTTCAACAAGTGCCTTTTTGCAATCCATCATTCCAGCACCAGTTCTTTCTCTTAAATCCTTAACTAAGCTAGCTGTAATTTCTGTCATATTATGCCTCCTTTTTTACTTCAACTTTTGGGTTAAGTGCAGAACCTAAGTCAGCACCAGACTTTTTAAGTTGTTCTTCTAAGCCGTCAAGAACAGCTTTTACTGCTAAATCACAATAAAGTCTTATTGCTTTGATTGCGTCATCATTAGCAGGAATTGGGAAATCAACATTGCTTGGGTCAGAATTTGTATCGCAAATTGCAACAACTGGAATACCAAGTTTGTTTGCTTCTACGATTGCTAAATCTTCTTTGCTTGCATCAATTACAAAAATAATATCTGGTGCACCGTTCATATCAATAACACCACCAAGAACAGCCTTTAACTTTCTAAGTTCAAGTTCCATTTTTGCAATTTCTTTTTTTGTTAAGCCAAGTTTGTCAGCATTTTCAATATCTGCTTCCATNTTTTTAAGTTTTTTAATGGAATTTACAACTGTTTTCCAGTTTGTAAGCATACCACCAAGCCAACGAGTATTNATNTAGTATTGTCCGCACATTTCAGCAGATTCGCGAACTATNTCTTGGGCTTGTCTTTTTGTTCCAACAAATAAAACTTTACCACCGTTTGCAGCAGCATTTCTTAATGCAACAAGNCCAGCATGTAGCATAGGAACAGTTTTTTGTAGGTCAATAATGTGAATCTTATCTTTTACACCGAAAATATATGGTGCCATTTTTGGATTCCAACGACGAGTATGATGTCCGAAGTGGCTTCCTGCTTCAATAAGTTCTTTCATAGTAAATTTAGGGAATGTCATTTTTGTATCCTTTCATTTTTTATTAGTTATCCCTCTATTCAACGAACCGAGTTTGTCGGACTAAACGGCAATTTCAAAAGGAAAAGTACCAATGTTGAATATGTGTATTTATCTTTANATTAATAAAGATTTATAAAAAATAGTTCAAATTGAGGGAAAAGTCAAGTGAAATCATTAAAAATGCTTGCAATTTNAAAANTTTTAGGTTATAAATCTTTTCAGTTTTATGGCGAATGTAGCTCAGTTGGTTAGAGCGCCAGTTTGTGGTACTGGATGCCGCCAGTTCGAATCTGGTCATTCGCCCCATAAATAAAGATTCCTTCTGGGAAAAAGAAATGTCAGTTTGGAGTCGATAGTTGGTGAAATGATTATTATATTATAAAGAGAGATGNAAAAATGAAAGATTCTGATAATTTAACTGGTTNGCTTTTTGGATTTTTGCTTTGTGGGCTTGCATTAACNCCTTATACTNTGTTTTTAATAAAAGAAAATCTTTCTGATTATGATAATGATGATATAGTTATGAAAGAGGCTCCTCTTTTAGGNGTTGATTCTTTTAAGGCAAGTTCAAAAAAACATAAAGACTTAAATTGTATAAAATTAGATGCAAATAAAAATGGTGTTTTTGATTATGGTGATATTGTTATAATGAATGAAACAGATCTTCCATTAGAAGAAAATAAAAATATTATTTATTATGAAAATAAAAGNAANAATGAAAAGGCTGTTGTTGCCTATCAAAATAAAGATGATGAGTATGTTTTAAANAAATATGAGGNAACAGAAATCATTCGTAAAAAATTTAATGAATATATGAAAAATAACAAACAAAAATAATAAAAAATAACAGTTCTTAAAAGGGCTGTTTTTTTTAAACCTAATTCACATTTATAAAAATTTTTTCGGTATATATTTTTTTCGTGGCATTGTTTTAGTTGCAAAATTATTTTTGTTGTTGTATATTGAAAATAGTTTTGTATGACAGAACTGGGGCGTAAGAACCTCTAAAATAGAAAAAGAATATAGTTTTATTACTATTCCAACCTTTGTTAAAAAGGCTGGAAGGTGATAAAATAAGTTATACCTCTTATAACAAATATATTACGCTATTTTATTTTATAGTTCTTAACTTCCAGTCGTTATACGGAGTTTAATAATAAAAAAGGGGGAGTTATGAAAGCGAAATATATTATATTCTTTTTTATGATATTTTTTAATGTTAATGCGAAAGCAGATGTTTTAAGTCTTTTTGAAAAATCACTTGTACAATATTGTGTCCCAAGGACAGCAGAGGCTTGTTTGAATAAGGCAACTTATAATGAGTTGAATAATACCTGTAATTGTGCGGGGAATTTGCTTTATGTAGATAGGCAATGTCGTGTCTTAAATTGTCCTGCTGGAAATTATATTGTCTTGGATAATTATAGCAATACTTGTCCTATGGGATATGGAAAATTTGTAAATTAAAAAGTTATGGGTGGAAGTTTTTTTAGTTCATGGTCTTCGCTTCCACCCTCCCGAGAAATGGAGGAGAAATTTATGAATATGAAAAATACAAATGGAAAAAAGAGTCAGCACAACGGGACCGAAGGTCCTAGCACCTGCCCCAAGGGGGCGGAGGGTAGGTGCTTTGCTGACTGAGAAAAATGTATAAGGAGGAAAACAAAACTTATGAAAAATAATTGCAATAATTTAAAGGGGATTCAGTCCGAATTGTCCATCCCCCTTACCCCCCCCCTAGGGGGATGGACCAAAGACTTACGTCTTTGAAAAATGTTGAAGGTATAAGAAGGAGAAAATGAAATGCAGGAACGAATAACTTAAAAAAAATAATGGCTTGCCTGAATCATATTCCCACGGGTTGAGTCATTTGAAAACTTTGGGAAAGATAATAATTAACTAAACTGAAAGGAAAAAACAAATGAATAAAAAAATATTATATTATGCAGTGGGTTTGCTAAGTTTTACGGATGTGGCGAATTCGGCTGTTTATCAATGTAAACCGTGTCCAGTTGGAACATATAGTGATGGGACTAAACTTAGTTGTCTTGAATGTCCAGAAGGATTTGTATGCCCAGCTGGGACAGGAACACCTATACCGATTGAAAATTGTAAACAAACTATGGTTAAAAATTTTACAGGAGGTTCAACAAAAGATGTCTTGCTTTCTGGAATTTATGTTGTTGAAGTCGCTGGTGGTGGTGGAGGCGGCGGCGGTTCCTATGGAGGTGGTGCTCCTTGTAAATATCGTAATGGTGCTAATGGAGGAAGAGGTGATAAAAAAACATCAGTTTTTTATCTTTCTGAAGATAGTACTGAATTTACTTATGCTGTTGGAGCTGCTGGTGGCGGAGGTCCTGATCGTAGAGATGGTTATAGGGGTGGAACTTCTTCATTTACTATTACAACTTCTTACAATACTATTAGCCTTAGTGCAGAAGGTGGATATGGTGGTGGTGCAGGAACATCTTCAAGAGACGGTTATGCTGGTGGCAATGCAGGAAATGGTCAAGGAGGTTGTGGCGGTGCTGGTAGAGGCAAAACTAAATGTAAATCTAATCCTGGATATGCGGGTTGTTCAGGATGGATTAAGGTTTATCAATTGTATGACTGTAAATTATAGATGTGTAAGGAATCCCCTTTGTGAAAGGGGATTTTTTATAAGAAGAAAATCCAATATACATATTTTTCTTTTCATTTTATAAAATCTTTGTTATTATTTTTTTACAAGGAATTTTTTTATTTATTTGTTTTTTCCTTTAAATTCCTTGTTCGGGAGGGAGAATTGAAGACCATGAACAAGTTTAAATTCTTTTCCTGATAAAAAAGGGAGGGCTTTGATAAGTCCTCCCTTAGTTTTTTTATTTAGATTTTATTAAAGGGTTGCCTTTACTTCCTCTACTTCAAAACACTCTAAACGGTCGCCAACCTGAATATCGTTGAAGTTTTCAAATGAAATACCGCACTCCATACCAGAGCGGACTTCCTTTACATCGTCCTTCATACGTTTAAGTTGTGCGAGTTTGCCCTCAAATATAACGATATTGTCGCGAAGCATACGGACGCCACAACCTTTTTTAACTATACCTTCGGTGACCTTACATCCAGCAGCCTTTGCCTTTCCAGCGTTGAAAACTTGAAGAACATCGGCATATCCGATAAAGGTTTCCTTTGTAATAGGAGCAAGTAAGCCAGACATAAGAACCTTTACATCATCAATTATGTTATAGATGATAGAGTAGTATCTTATATCAACTTCGTCATGGTGAGCTTGTTCCTTTGCATTGGTATTTGCTCGGACATTGAAAGCGATTATGACTGCGCCAGTTGTTTTTGCAAGGGTCACATCGGATTCATTTATACCGCCAACGCCAGAGTGCATAACCTTTACTTGGACCTTTTCTGATGGTATTTTTATAAGAGATTCGGCGATTGCCTCTGCTGAACCTTGGGTGTCGGCCTTAATAATAACAGGTAAGGTTTCGGCACGGCCCTCTTTGATATTTTGGAAAAGTTCTTGCCAGTTGGATTTTTTCGCAATCATTTGGCGTTCCTTTTCCTTTCTTTTTCTGTAATCTGCAACTTCACGAGCCTTTGCCTCTGACTCAACTACTACAAAATCGTCGCCAGCAACAGGAGTTCCCTCAAATCCCAAAACTACAACTGGTTTTGATGGGGCTGCTTCGTTAACTTTTTTACCGTATTCATCAAGTAATTCACGGACGCGTCCTGTTGATGAACCAGATACGAAAATATCACCCTTTTTAAGTGTTCCCTTTTGAACAAGGATTGTTGCGATGGAACCTTTTCCCTTTTCAATTTTTGCCTCTATTACGGCACCCTTTACATTGCCGTTATAATCGGCCTTTAATTCAAGCATATCTGCCTGTAAAAGGATAAGTTCTTCCAATTTATCAAGATTTAATTTTTGTTTTGCGGAGATTTCAACATCTAAAACCTCACCACCCATTTTTTCAACGACTACACCTTGTTGAAGAAGGTCCATACGAACCTTTTCTGGGTTAGCATCGGGAAGGTCAATTTTGTTGATTGCAACTATCATTGGGACGTTTGCAGCCTTTGCATGGTTTATAGCCTCCACAGTTTGAGGCATAATGCCGTCGTTTGCTGCAACAACTAAGATGACAATATCTGTGATATTAACACCGCGGGCGCGCATTGCGGAGAAAGCCTCATGTCCTGGGGTATCAATAAAGGTAATTTTTCTTCCCTGTTTAGATTTTATTTGATATGCACCAATGTGTTGAGTAATACCGCCCGCTTCACCACTTACGACATCAGTTTTACGGAAAGCGTCAAGTAGGGATGTTTTTCCGTGGTCAACGTGTCCCATAACGGTGACAACTGGTGGACGAGATTCTAAGTTCTCTGTTTTTGTATCCTCGGTTAAAATTTCCTTTTCAATATCGGAATCGGAAACACGTTTTACGGTATGACCAAATTCCATTACGATAAGTTCGGCAGTGTCGGCATCAATTATTTGGTTGATTGTAGCCATAATGCCAAGCTTCATCATAGTTTTTATAACATCACTGCTTTTTTCAGCCATACGGATAGAAAGTTCCTTTACCGAAATGGTTTCAGGAAGGATTACTTCGTGGTAAGTTTTAACAACTTCCTTTGGTTCCTGACGTTCCATAAACTTTCTGTATTGTTTTTCCTTTTGTCTTTTGATAGAGGCGAAAGAACGGCGTTTTTGATAGACGCCCACAACTTCCATTGCGGAAGTAAGAGAGCTTGATGGTGTGTCAGAGGATTCGTCCTCATCATCTTCAAAATCCAAATCGCTACTTGAAACTATGATATTAGAGAAGTTGATTTTCTTGTTATCATAGGATTTCTTTTTAAAATTCTTTTCATCATCAGAGGATTTTGATTTTTTATTTTTGTATTTATCGTCATCGTCGTCATCATCTTCATAAGAAGATTTGTTTTTTGATTTTTTCTTATTATCAGAAGAATTTTCCTTTGGTGAAGGAATATTTTCTTGGATTATTTTTTCCTCTTGGAGTTTTTTATTTAATTCCTCTTGTTCAAGACGTTCCTTTTCAAGAAGGGCGAGGCGTTCTTGCTCTGCCTTTTGTATTATGGATTGTTCTTCCTTTGCTTCCTCTTCAAGGCGTTTTGCATTTTCAAGGATATTTTTTAATTTATCGGTTTTTTGTGCATCAAATTTTGATGGTGTAGGAGTTGGTTGAGAAGAGGTATTTTCAGTAGTTGAAAAAACACGTCTTTTCTTTATAACCTCAACTTCAATTCCATCACGACGGGAAGAAGATGTAGGGATTTTTGTTCCAAGTTTTAATGTTAATTTTCCAGCCATTTAAAATACCTCTTTTTTTAATTATTCCTTTTCAAACCAATGTGAACGAGCAGACATAATAATTTTTTCTGCGTCCTTTTCACTTATTGTTTCTTCACCTAAGATTTCAACAAGTTCGTAGGCTGCCAAGTCTGCTAAATCATCAAGAGTTTTAATTCCATTGTTTCCAAGGGTTAAAATCATATCTGATGTAAGTCCGTCAAATTGAGCCAAGTTTTCATCAATACCAATTTTTTTGGATTCTTGATTAAATGTAGCTTTTTGTTCTTCTAAAAATTCCTTTGCACGGTTTTGAAGTTCGGTTGCCAAGTCTTCATCAAAGCCCTCAATTGATTTAAGTTCATTGATGTTTACAAGTGCGATTTCTTCAATAGTTGTGAAACCTTCTGCAACAAGGAGGTGAGCGATAACGTCATCAATATCAAGAGCATTGATAAATCTTTCAAGGCGTTCTTTTGTATCCTTTTGACGTTTTTCGGATGATTGATCTTCACTCATCACATCAATACCCCAACCAAGGAGTTGAGATGCAAGGCGAACATTTTGACCATGACGTCCAATTGCAAGAGAAAGTTGATCGTCTTCTACGATAGCGTCAATTTTCTTTGCTTCCTCATCAACAATAACTTTTGATACTTTTGCAGGGGAAAGAGCATCAACTGCTAAGGCTGCAACATTTGTTGTCCATTCAATGACATCAATTTTTTCACCAGCAAGTTCGTTTACTATGTTTTGGATACGAGTTCCTTTCATACCGACGCAAGCACCGACTGCATCAATAGAGCTATCACCTGCGAATACGGCGACTTTTGCACGTGAACCAGGGTCACGAGCAACAGATTTTACTTCAATTACACCTTCGTATACTTCTGGGATTTCAGCTTCAAAAAGCTTTGCCAAGAAGAGAGGATGTGAACGAGATAATAAAATTTGTGAGGAGTTATTGTCCCTTTTTACCTCTAAAATAAGGGCGCGAATTCTGTCCCCAACATGAAGATTTTCACGTGGAATAGTTTCGTTTCTTCTTATGAAACCTTCTGCTTTGCCATTTATATCAACATAAATGCTTCCGTATTCAACACGTTTTACAACACCGTTGATAATTGTTGAAACTTTGTCAGCAAATTCGTTATATTCTTTTTCCTTTTCTGCGGATTTTATTTTTTGAAGAACGATTTGGCGAACAGATTGGAAATTTGCACGACCAAAATCAACAGGAAGTAATTCTTCATCAATGAAAGAGCCTACTTCTAATTCGTTATCAATTTTTTTTGCATCAGAAAGACGCATCATTTTATTGGAATCAAATTCAACTTCTTCACCCAAATCATCAATAATTTTATCATCTGGAACCACAGTGATTCTTTTAAGAATAGTAATAGTTCCGTCACGGCGATTTATGTTTGCAACTATATCATAATCAAAGCCGTATTTGTTTTTTGCAACCTTTTCAACGGCGGCCTCTAATGCCTTAAATACGATTTCAGCTTCAATATTTTTTTCACTACTTACGCTTGTTGCAATTGCAACTAATTCAGGGCGTGGTAAAGATAGTTTAGAAGTCATTTTACTTTCCTTTCTTATTAGTTTGTTTGTTATTTCTTAAAATTTCTTTTATTAACTCATCAGTGATAAGTAATTTTGCCTTTGCTACATTATCAAAATCAAATGATATAGTTTGATTTTTATCGTCTAAAAATGTATCAAGGAATATTGTTTGTCCTTCTGTATGATTAATTTTACCCTTAAAACGCTTTCTTTCATCATCAAGATTTCGTGGCATTTTAAGTTCAACTTTTATATCCCTTCCTGTAAATTTTTCAAAGTCAGTTAGTTTTACAAGTGGGCGGTCCATACCAGCAGAGCCAACCTCTAAAAAGTATTTTTCCTTTATTAAATCCTCTACATCAAGGGTAGCAGAAAATGCACGGGATAATTCCTCACATTCATCAATGGTAGGAGAGGTGCCGTCCTTTTTTTCAAGAAGTATTTGAAGAGTTTTTTTTGTGTAGTTTACCTGCACTATATCCATATTTGCATCGGTGGCAAGCGGGGTTAAAACTTCTTCTATTTTTTCATTTAATAGCATTTTATACCTCAATGTATTAAAAAAAGCGGGGCTTTTAGCTCCCACTCTTTCATTAAACTCAGAATGTAAAGTTATTATAAATACTTTTCTTTACAAAATCAATAAAAAAATGTATAATTATTCATATTTTAATAAAAGGAGAAAATTATGAATGAAATGATGGATTTAGTCCCAGTTGTTGTAGAGCAAACAGGACGCGGTGAAAGAAGTTATGATATTTTTTCACGACTTTTGAAAGAAAGAATTATATTTTTAAACGGTGAAGTGAATGATGTGTCAGCAAGTTTGATTGTGGCACAGCTTTTATTTTTAGAATCGGAAAATCCTGATAAAGATATATATATGTATATAAACTCGCCTGGTGGTGTAATTACCTCTGGTATGGCGATTTATGATACTATGCAATATATAAAGCCAGATGTCGCAACTCTTTGTATTGGTCAGGCTTGTTCTATGGGTTCATTTTTGCTTGCTGGTGGTGCAAAGGGTAAAAGGTATGCTCTTCCAAATGCAAGGATTATGATTCACCAACCTCTTGGTGGATTTCAGGGACAGGCAACGGATATTGAAATTCATGCAAAGGAAATACTTAATATAAGACACCGTATGAATTCCCTTTATTCTTTACATACAGGACGTCCAATTGAGAAAGTTGAGAAAGCTGTGGAAAGGGACAATTTTATGAGTGCGGAGGAAGCTAAAAACTTCGGACTTATTGATAATGTTGTTGTAAATAGGGGCGATATAAAATAATTTTTTAACTATTTGACTATATTCCTATTTTGAAGTATAATTATAGATAGTTTTTTATAAAACTATTAAATAAAAGGAGAAAAATATGAATAAAAAAATACTTTGTGCAAGTTTAATTGTATCTGCACTTTTAGGTTCTTCATTTGATGCTAATGCTTTTTACGTTGGTGCGAGTGTTGGTGATTCAAAAACAAAAGTTGGTGGACCTAACAAAGTTAATATGGATGGAAAAGCTGCTTTTTCCGTTTATTCTGGTATGGAAATTCCTTTGCCTCTTATCCCAATAAGGGCTGAAATTGAATATTTACACCTTAAATCTGATAAAGATGGGGCTGATATGACAACTGCTGGTGTTGGTGCAAATGCATATGTTGGACTTCCACTTCTTCCAATTATCAAACCTTATATCGGTATGGGATTTGGTTATATGCAACAAGAATTTAAATATAGTGGAGAAAAGACAAAATCTGATTGGACAGTTGTTCCACAATATATGTTGGGTCTTGATGTATCTTTACCTCTTATTCCAATAGCAGGTGGTGTTGAATACAGATACATTGATACTAAATTCAAAGGTTTTGAACTTAATTCAACAGAGTTTGAAGCAAAATCAAAAATACATGCTTTCCTTGTAAAAGCAAGAGTAAAGTTCTAATACAAATTTTATGAATTTTTGAGCTGTCTTTATGACAGCTTTTTTTATTGCTTATTGTTCTTTTATGTCTTAATATATTATTCAAATAAGGAGAAAAGGGTATGAGTAAGAAAATGTTAAAGTTTATTTTTGTTTTTATGGTTTTATTTGTTAATTCTGTGATGGCACAAGAGACTAATGAAGCTTTGTTAAATATGGAATCAAGAGTAGAAAAATTTGAGGAGCTATCTAGGACTTTGACCTCTCAAATAGAAGAAAATAATCATAACAATAAGGTTAAAAACGAGAAGATAGAAGGTTTGGTTAAAAATATAGATATATCAATTAAAAATTTAAAAGAAGATGCCTTGAAATATGAAAACAGAATGAAGGAAATTGAAAAGTCCAATGTGAAACTTCAAAAGGAAATGGAAGTGTTAAGAAAAAATGTTGAGAATATAAAAGATTTTATTAAAACTATACCTACAAAGGAGCCTTTGAGCTTAGTTGATAGCAAAGAGGAAAGTGTTGATAATAATAAAAATGAACAATCGGAAGAGCTTCTTATTAATGCTAAGGATTCAGAAATTGTGAAAGATATGGTTGCGGATTTAGGTCTTTCACAAAAAACTTCTGATGAAGATTTGGAAAACTCTTATCTTTCTGCAAAGAAAAAGTATAAGGAGAAGAACTTTACTGATGCTGCGATAGAGTTTGCTGATATAATAAAAAAATATCCAGATAGTAAGAGGTTTCATTCTTCGCTTTTATATCTTGGACTTTCTATGAAAGAATTGGGTAAGGTTAATAATGCTTGTCAAGCGTTTGCAAATATTATAAATTCAAAAGAGAAAGTTGATGAGAAGGTTAAAAAAAGTGCAGGGGAAGAATTTGAAAAATTAAGTTGTGCAAGTTTGAATAAGAAAAATGGAAAATAGTAATATAGATATTTTGGAGTTTTATGTAGAGGCTGGGGTTGATGAGTCATATAACGATAACCCATTTAATTTTTTGAATGTAAAAAATAATAATGCGGTTGTTGATAGTGATAAGCCGATAGAAAAAGTATTTGATGAAAAATTTAAGATGGATAATTCTCTTATTTCAATTTCTCAGATACATAAAATGGCGATGGATATTTGCTCGTCCGTTTCTTTGTTTGATGATTTAGTAAAAAATATTAAAGGGTTTGATTATTGCCCGTTGAAAGCAAAAAGTTCATCAACAATTGTTGGGTGTGGAAATAAGATTAATCCTGATTTATTAGTTTTAACGGAAATACCTAATTCAGAGGAGGATAAAACTGGGGTCGCATTTAGTGGTGATACAGGTGTGCTTTTAAGTAAGATTTTGGGGGCTATTGGTTGTTCGCTTGATAAAGATGTTTTTGCTATGCCAGTTATGTTTTATCGTCCCGCTGGTGGAAGAATGCCAACGGTGGAGGAAATGGATACAGTTAAACCATTTATTTTTAAGGCGATTGAGTTATTGAAGCCAAAAGTTATCCTTACTATGGGAAGTTTGCCTTCGTCTATAATTCTTAATTCAAGTGAAACTATTGTAGCACTTCGTGGAAAATGGGCTGAATATAATGGGATACCAGTAATGCCAACTTTTTCTTTACAATATATCTTAAATGCTGGGCGACAAGGTTTAAAAGAAGTAAGGTTGAAGGCGTGGGAAGATGTGCAAGAAGTTCAAAAAAAACTTTCTTAAATAATTTCAGATAGTTTTAAAAATTGTGTTGGAGTGATTTCTTCGGCACGGGAAGTTTCTTTTATGCCAACTTTGTTTAATGTATTTTTTAAATCTTCATCGTTATTAAATAATGGTTTTAGGGTTGTGCGAAGCATTTTCCTTTTTTGAGAAAAGGCAAGCTTTACAATTTCCTCTATTTTCTTTAATAATGGAAGAGGAAGGGTTGAGGAAAGTTTTGTAAAACCTACTATACAAGAGGTGATTTTTGGAGGAGGGGTGAAGCAAGTTCGTTTGACCTCAAATAAAATTTTTGTTTTGTAATTTAGTTGGGATATTATGGAAATTCTTCCATAATCCTTTGTCCTTGTATTTGCAGTGATGCGTTTACCTACCTCTAATTGATACATAAGGGTCATAGAATCTATGATATCCGAATCGTAAATCCATTTTATGGTAAGGGGGATTGAAATATTATATGGAAGGTTGGAACATATTCTGAAATCGCAATTTTTAGCATATTGTTCCTTTAATTTTCTGAAATCAACATTAAGGGCGTCGGATTGGATTATTTCAAGTTTGTTTGGATAGGCAAGTTGCAACTCCTTTAAAATACCGATTGCACGGGTGTCAAATTCAATAGCGATTACCTTTTTTGCATCGTTTTTAAGAAGGGCGCGGGTTAAACCTGCGGGACCAGAACCAACCTCTACTATCACAGAATTTTTTATATTTGGGATAGATTTTGCAATACGGTCAGTTAGGTTTAAATCAAGGATAAAGTTTTGCCCCAATGATTTTAAAGCTTTTAGCTTATATTTTTCAATAAAGCTTGATATAGGTGGAAGATTATCATAATAATTTTCAGTCATAATTATGTATAGTAGCTCTTTTTTAATATTTTCACAATATTTTATTTAAAATATTACTTTTTTGTGGTATAGTTAAAAAAAACAAATAAAGGAGAACAAATATGAATAAATTTAAAGACAGTCTTGGTCGTTCTATGATTGAGATGTTATTATATCTTACTTTGGTAATAATTGTTTCAACTGCAAGTATAAAACTTTATACCGAATCGGTTGAAAAAACAAAAGTAATAAATGCCCAAAATCAAGTAAGGGATATTATAAAAAGTGTTAATATGATTTATATAGGTAGAGATTTTCCTGTAAGTGGTGATATTACTTCAAAGGTTGCTGCAAAGAAGGTGCATCTTGTTGATCCATGGGGTGGAAAGATTACAATTACAGCAAAAAATGCTCCTACTGGTGGAACTGGGGCTTTTGCTCTTCCATATTTTGGTATTAAGATGACGCTTTCAAAGGTAAATTGTATAAAGCTTTCATCTGCATTGATTGATGATACTATTGGTATAAATCCAAGAGCAAATTCTACTACCTCTCTTTCAGAGACAGTAGCTGATTTTGCGAAGAATTGCCAAGAAAATCATGATGTTTATTTCTGGGTTAGAAAAGAATAAATATTTAAAAAACTTGATTTTTTTTGAAGGGTGCATTATATTATATGCACCTTTCTGTTTAATAGATTCGTTTATTCGGGTTATTAAGCGGATAATTCAAAGGATTCTGGCGGGTGCTGGAATTTAAAAATAAAACCTTTGAAAACCCATAAGGAGATTAAATATTATGGCGATTTATGAAACCGTTTTCATACTTAGACAAGATTTAACTGCTCAACAAGTTGATGAATTATCTAAGAATTTCAAAAAAATCATTACTGATGGAAATGGAAAACTTTTAAAAGAAGAAAACTGGGGTTTAAGAACTCTTGCTTATAAAATCAAAAAAAATAAAAAAGGTCATTATGTTCTTTTTGAAACAGAAGCATCTGCAACTGCAATTGCTGAGTTTGAAAGAAAAATGGGCATAAATGAAAATGTTTTAAGATTTATGACTGTTAAGCTTGCAAAACCAAGTGAGGCACCTTCTGCTATTCTTTCACAAAAAGATTTTAAAGAAGAAAGGAAATAAAAATGGCTATGACAGAAAAAGTATTAAGAAAAAAATCTGATCCTTTAAAAAATATTGAAATTGATTACAAGGATGTTAAGTTTTTAAGAAAATTTATCACAGAACGTGGAAAAATTGTTCCAAGAAGAATTTCTGGAACATCTTCACTTAATCAAAGAAAACTTGCTAATGCAATAAAACGTGCAAGATATATCGCTTTGTTGCCTTATGTTGCAAATAATGAATAAGGAGTAATAAAATGGAAGTTATTTTATTAGAAAAAGTAGGAAAACTTGGTCATCTTGGTGATGTTGTTAAAGTTAAAGATGGTTATGCAAGAAATTTCCTTATACCTTCAAAAAAGGCTTTACGTGTAACAAAAGCTAACCTTGAAATGTTTGAAAAACAAAAGGCTGATTTGCAAACTAAAAACGAAGCAGCAAGAACTTCTGCTCAACTTATTGCTGATAAGATAAAAGGTAAATCTTTTGTTGTTATAAGACAAGCTGGTGATACAGGTCATCTTTATGGTTCTGTTTCTACTCGTGATTTGGCTAATGTTTTAAAAGAAAATGGTGCAAATATTGATTATACTAAAATCACTATTGATACACCAATTAAAGAACTTGGTATTTATGAGGTAAAAGTTGCTCTTCACCCAGAAGTTGTTGAAATTGTAAAAGTTAATGTTGCAAGATCTGAGGAAGAAGCAAAAGCTTATGAAACAAAGCTTGCAAATGATGCAAAGAAAGCCGAAGAGAAAAAGGCAAAAGCAAAAAAAGAAGAAGCGGTTTCTGAGAAGAAAGAAGAAGTAAAGGAAGAAAAAGCAGAAGAAGTTAAGGCTTAATTCCTTTAATTCATTTGATTAAATAGCCCTTCGTTTGAAGGGTTATTTTTTTTATCTTGAAATTGAATCTTTATTAAAAGGATAAACCGTAGTCAGTACAATATGAACGGAGTGAACGCTGACGCCCCAAGGACAAATGCAACAAATAAAAGAACTAAATACCTACCAAAAGAGTACACCCCACAAGGGGGGGGGTAAGGGGTGTGCGACTTTCAAATTGATTTTATCAATTTTACTATAAATGAAATTTAATTAATTAACAAGGAGTGAGAAAATAAGAAATGAAAAAATTAAATATAAAAAATGGGGCAAGCGAGCCACCCGCGGGGCGGGGGTTCGGGTAGCTCGCAAAATGTAATTTTGCTTTATTAAAAATAAGGAGAAATAAATACTATGAGAAAAAATATTTATAAAAAAGATTCAATTATTAGCGCCCGCCCGCGCCCCGAACCCTTCGGGCGGGCGCATATTGGCAAACATAAATAATAATTAATCTATCAAACCAACTAGAAAAAGTAAAAATTGCAACTATAAATAAAAAACGCTTGTATTTAGTCCTAAAATGTATTATTATTGTTCTCAGATGTAGCAAATAGCTACATTTAGTGCCATAGAAAGGCACGGGAATTACAAAGTTCCTTATGCAAGGAGATTCGCAAGAATCTATGCCCTGATCCTTTGGGTCGGGGTATCTCTAGTGTATGTCCAGAGGAGAAATCCTTAAAGACTAGGGAAAGTCATCTTGCATGATTCTTTGTATGCCCCGACCCATTACAAAATTGTAATGGGGAGTTTTTTTATGGTGGAATATTAATAGATAACATGAGGGAAACTACTATGGACCAAAAGGAAATAGAAATTCAAAATAAAATATTAAAAGACTTTAACAAATGCGTTGGTAAACGATTAACAATTTTTCGTGAGGCAAGAAAATTTTCTAAGAAAGACTTTGCGAATAAGCTTGGAATATCTGTGAAAAAACTTGAAATATATGAATCGGGAAAAGATGGCATTCCATTCTCTTTACTATTTTTAAGTGTAGAAATTCTACATATATCATTAAGTTGTTTTTTCGGAAAAAGTTCGGAGATTCATGATAGAAGAATGAAACCAAATCTTATCAGGACTTTAATTTCGTTAAAAGAAGAAATTCAATAAATTTGTGAAGTAAATTGTATAATAAAATAGCCCTTCGTTTGAAGGGTTATTTTTTTTATCTTGAAATTGAATCTTTATTAAAAGGATAAACCGTAGTCAGTACAATATGAACGGAGTGAACGCGGACGCCCACAATGTGGGCCTTGGGCGTCCACTTGCTGACAGGGAGAAATGTATAAGGAGGAAACAAAACTTATGAAAAATATATTCAATAATTTAAAGAGGATGCAGTCCGAATTGTCCATCCCCCTTACCCCCCCCCTAGGG
>JAAVBN010000003.1 GCA_014803545.1 bacterium
GACTTTTCCTGACCATAAGTAATTTTTTTAAGAACCAAAAAGTTCAAAAGCTTTACCATTAAGAATGAAAAGAAATCCTTTACAATAAAAGCAAATAACATAATAAACACAGCAATAACAAATCGCCCAACATTTGTTGTTTGCAACCAAAAGTAAAAATTACTTACGTAATCAAAGATTAATGAAAAATCAGGCATTCCAAAGTTAAACATATCACTCCTTATATATATTATATATATAATAGTATAACAAAAAAATCCAAAAAATCCAGCATATTATTTTAATAAATACTTATATAATTGATACGGAGTAATAACCCTAAGCGAAGAAATTCCCAAAATCCTTTTCACCACCTCTACACAAGTAAAAATACCAAATTTCCAAGAGGCAGAATTTTCTTTATTTATAGAAACCTTCACAACATTCATTCCCAAATTTTTAAACTCATTAATCAACCTATCACCCAAAATATGAAAGCTCATAAGCTCTATTTTAGAAGCAAGCGGATCAACAATAAAAAAATAGCCGTTATCTTCCAAAATTACAAAACAATGCTTAAAACCAACACGCAAAAATTTCAAATACCATAATGTCGTAAAGGGTGAAAACACAACCCAAACATTATCCCAATTTGCACTTAATCCAAATCGTTGCATCTAACAATCCCCTTTTTCCTTAACACAGTTTCCAATTTATCCATAGCATCATCCCACCACAAAGCCTCCATCTCCTCATCTTTAATCCTAGCATCAGGAGGACACAACATTCTTCCATATTTAATAAGAGTTTTGACATGACGATTACTTATTTTCTTCGCCCAATAAAGTTTTTCAACCGATAAATAAATATCATCAAGGACACAAGGTCTTATAATAACTTTATTGGAATTTTTCGTTTTATAAGGACTTCTCTTTTCATATTTACAATACCAAAACCAAGCCTCCTCCGCACAATTAAATAAAATTTCCCCAGAATCATTTTCCAACTCTACATACTTTAATTCTTCAAGCATAGTTCCCCCCTTTCATTACATTTTAATTTTTCTGTTCCATATCTCTCCCTCCACTTTTTCAGAGCTAAAAGAACAAATAACGAACATAAAAAAGAACACTATTACGATTCTTTTTAAAAGTCAATAGAGATATAACATTTTTCTTGATAAAAATAAGAATTACAACCTAAAATTGTAAAAACACAATTATTTTCTACAAAAACATATAAATAAAAGAAAAAATATAGTAGAAAAATTTTTATTTACATATTATAATATAAATTATCAACATAAACAAAAGGGGAATAAAATGCTTGATAGAGAAAATGAATTCTTTGATGATATGAAATCTGATAATCTTGAAGAAACAAACACTTCTTCAACAGGAATAAACTATGGCAACAGAAATGAAAAGGCTGGCATAAAAAATATAGTTATAGCTATTGGTGCTGGTGCTGTGTTTGCTGCAATTTTAGTATTGCTACTTTCTCCTAAAAAAAATCAAGATACAAATAATTTTGCTGAAATTCCAACTCTTTCACAACCAACTGGTCCAATAAAAATTGAACCAACAAATCAAATGCAAAATACACCTGATGTATTTGAAACAGCTACTATTTACGATATGCCAACAAAAAAAGATTTTGAATCTTTTAACCCTCAACAAGAAATGCCTACACCAGTTGTAGTAAAATCTGTTGAACCTGCACCTGTTCCAACAAAGGCTGTAAATAAACTTCCTACAAAACAACCTATAAAAGCTGATACTAAAAAACCAGCTTCTACATCAAAAACAGAAACAAAGGTCGCACCAAAGCCAGTTGCAAAAACAACTCCTGCTCCTGCACCAGTAAAGAAATTAATTGAAACAAAAACAAATGTTCCTGGTGAAGTAGAAGTATCTCCTGCAAAAATAAAGGCACAAACTTCAACAACCACACAAAATGGTATTTGGAATGTTCAACTTGTATCAACAAGCTCTGAATCTGCTGCTCAAAATGAATGGATAAATCTATCAAAGAAATATCCATCAATACTTGGCAATAAATCACATACAGTAAATAAAACTGAAATAAATGGTAAAACATATTACAGATTAAGAGTTTCAAATCTTGCAACTTCCGAAGAAGCAACCCAAATCTGTAATCAATTAAAAACTTACAAACTATCTTGTTTTGTTACAAAATAAGGAACTGATATGATAGGAACTGTTGAATTAATATTAATACTTATTATAATTCTTTTAGTTTTTGGTGCAGGAAAATTCCCAAAAATTATGCAAAATTTTGCAGAGGGAATAAATTCCTTCAAAAAAACTATAAATGATGATAAAAAAAATAATAAGGATTCAAAAAAGAAAAATACATCTTCACAAAAGAAGAAAACGACAAAATCAAAATAAGCTATGAATACACAAGAAAGTTTTATACCGAAAACAATAAGACATTATTTAATAAACTTATGTCAAAAAGTTTTCGGTATTTTTCTTGTTTTGTTAAGCATATATTTAACAATATCACTTCTTTCTTTCAATTCAATTGATAAAAGTTTTGCAACCGCCTCAACATTCACACTTAAAAATATCACAGGTTCAATCGGCGCAAATTATTCAAAATTTATGTTTGAATTTTTTGGTATTTCCGCATTTTTCATAAACTATTTTATTTTTATTTTTGGACGCTATTTTATAAACAAAGACTTCCTAAAATATCACTTAACAAAAATTTCAAGCTATATGATTCTAAGCATAATATTATCATCACTAAACTTTTCATACATATCAAATATTATACTTAAAAATTTTCCAACACAATCAGGACTCGGCGGAATAACAGGGCTCATAATAAAATCAGACATAAAGAAATTACTCTTTTCTTTAAATATAACTAACTATATGCAAATAATAATATTCATACTAACATTATGTATAAACGCAATAACTTTATACTTTGCACTAAACCTAAACCAAAACTCACTAATCGCAATTGAAAACAGATTTATAAAAATCTATTTCCATATAACAACATTTATAAAAACTAAAATCTTAAAAAGAAAAATTAATAAACAATCCTTAATTGAAAAACAAAATAAACTTATCAAAAAAATCTCTATAAAAGAGGAAGAGGTCCAAACAAAAACTCCTTCTCCTCAACCAAAAAGGGAAAGAAGAATCCCTGAGCAAAAAACATCTTACATACTTCCAACAACAGATTTGTTAAACCCTGTAAAGGCTGATAAAAACATTAATAATAATGAAGAAATAAATATAAAGAAAGCCAAAATGTTGGAGGGAATTTTAACTGAATTTGGTATAGAAGGTAAAATCACCAACATAAAAACTGGACCAGTCATAACCCTTTTTGAAATGGAACCAGGAAGAGGTATAAAAACTTCACGTATAACAAGCCTTTCCGAAGATATCGCAAGAAATATGTCCGCACTTTCCGCCCGCGTTGCCGTAATCCCAGGAACAAATAAAATAGGTATAGAGCTTCCAAACACACACAGAAAAACTGTCTATCTTCGTGAACAATTTGAAAGCAACACATTTGAACACACCGAACATATACTTCCAATCTCCCTTGGAAACGATACCAGCGGAAACCCAGTATTCGTAGATTTGGCAAAAATGCCACACTTACTTATCGCAGGAACAACTGGCTCTGGTAAATCAGTCGGTGTCAACGGAATGATTCTCTCACTCCTTTATAAATACACACCTGACGAATGCAAATTCATAATGATTGACCCAAAGATGTTAGAGTTCTCTGTTTATAATGACATTCCTCACCTTCTTATACCTGTTGTTATTGACCCAATAAAGGCAGTTGCAGCCCTTAAATGGGCAGTCCGCGAAATGGAGGAAAGAAACCGCAATATGTCCGCCCTTGGTGCAAAAAACATAGAGTCATATAACCAAAAAGCAAAATCAATGCAGGGCGAATTTATCACCCGAGAGGTCCAAACTGGCTTTGACCCACAAACTGGCGAACCAATAATGGAAGAAAGAAAAATTGAAATTAAACCTATTCCATATATTGTAGTCATAGTTGATGAAATGGCCGACCTTATGCTTGTTGCAGGAAAGGAAGTAGAGGCAGCAATCGCCCGCCTTGCTGCAATGGCTCGTGCTGCTGGAATCCACTTAATACTTTCAACACAACGCCCATCAGTTGATGTTATCACAGGAACAATAAAATCAAATTTCCCAAACCGTATAAGCTACCGCGTCGCATCCAAAATTGACAGTCGCACTATTATAAATGAACAAGGAGCCGAACTTATGCTTGGAAAGGGAGATATGCTTTATATGGCGATGGGTGGTAACCTTATCCGTATTCACGGTGCCTTTGTTTCAGAGGACGAAATTGAACGCGTTGTATCTTTCATAAAGGCACAGGCAAAACCAAACTACGTAAGAAACATCACCGCCGAAAAACCAACAAAGGACGCACCGCCAAGCCTTCTTGATAAAACTATATTTACCGATACAAAGGAAAACAAGGANGANAANTTATATAATCAAGCCGTTCAAATAATACTTTCCGCCGAACGCCCATCAATTTCATACCTTCAACGTCGCCTTGGTATAGGATATAACAAATCCGCAACCNTAATTGAAAAAATGGAACAAAACGGAATACTTTCCGCNCCCGATTCCACTGGCAAACGCACAATCCTTACAAAAAAAGAATAGTCGCAAAGAAAAAACATTTTCTAAAAATAACTTGATTAAATTACCAAGCTAAAATAATATATAATTTTAAAGGAGATATTATGAAAACATTATTACTAATCATTGCACTACTTTTTTCAAATANAACATTTGCAAANACAAATTTNNCAAATGATATGAAGTTGGTAAAGGATATTCAAACTTATGTAAATTCACTTCAAAGCATAAGCGGTAATTTCAATCAATNTTCATCAAACGGTGCAACAGATTCTGGTATATTTTATATAAAGAAACCAGGAAGAATGNGACTTGAATACAAAAGCCCTATNCTTCTTGTNGCTGACGGCTCTTCTATCGTTTATTTTGATAAAAAATTGGATCAAATTTCATACATCGCACTTGATTCCAATCCNGCATCAATAGTATTAAACGGAAACATAAATTTAACAGANNNAAAATCACCAGTNAANATTACAAATATAACANAAACAAATGATAATATGTTAGAAGTTGAACTTTCCGTTCCAAACGAAAAACAATCTGGAAAAATTACAATGCTATTCCAAAACAAACCTTTATCCCTTATCGGTTGGAAGGTAAAGGATGCCCAAGGTATCACAACAACTATAACCCTTTCAAACATAAGACCAGAAAGGAACCTAAGCGATTCGCTTTTCAAAATAACAAGAACTAACAGCTTTGATAATAAGAAAAAGACCAGCAAATATTACTAATATGCAAAAAATTATTGATATAGAAACAGAAGAAAAGACAAAAGCTTTCGCAACCCAATTTGCANACACTATAAAAAAAGGTGATATAATACTNCTTTACGGCAATCTTGGTATAGGAAAAACATTTTTCACCCGCAATCTTATAAGGGCATTANNAAAAAANGATATTGATGTNCCAAGCCCTACTTTCACCATACTTCAAAATTANGAAAGCCCAAAGGGAACTATCTCCCATTACGATTTATATCGNATAGANGANGCAAGCGANCTATACGAACTGGACTTTGATAATNCCCTTAATAACAACATAACAATAATTGAATGGCCNGAGATTATAGAGGATTATATNACAGAGCATTANANCCCNATAAAATTNCANTTTGAATATCAAAATGATAAAAGAATAATCAATATAAACACCCTTTAAAAAACCGATTCGCAAAACTTTATTTCACATAAAATTTCATTAAATAAAAATAATAAAAATTTCAAAAATTTTCCCCATCTTAACCAATTGATTTTACGAAATAAAAAAGTTCAATTTTTTCCTTAAAATTTNTCAAAAAAATATGTCTTTTTTCCTTGCATTTAAAACTTCAAATTGCTAGTATTTACCTATATTTNAAAAGAAAAGGAGAATAAAATTGGATAAAGAAAATATCTTAGAAAATAATACTGATAAAAGCATTAAAATAGCACCTATCGTTCACGAAATGCAAACGTCATACCTTGACTATGCGATGAGCGTTATCATATCCCGTGCCCTTCCTGATGTNCGCGACGGTTTAAAACCAGTTCACAGACGAATAATCTACTCNATGAAGGAAAACGGCTTTGAATACGGNAAACCATTCAGAAAATCCGCTCGTGTAGTCGGCGACGTTATGGGTAAATACCANCCACACGGCGACGCTGCAATTTANGACGCTATGGTCCGTATGAGCCAAGACTTCTCTATGAACATTGCAATGGTTGACGGTCAAGGAAACTTCGGTTCTATGGANGGCGACAGTGCCGCTGCTATGCGTTATACAGAGGCAAGAATGTCAAAGGCCGCTGCCTATATGGTAGANGATTTGGATAAGGAAACAATAGATTGGCGTCCAAACTATGATGAATCAACAAAGGAGCCAGANGTNCTTCCTGCACGCTTCCCTAACCTTCTTGTAAANGGAAGTGGTGGTATCGCCGTAGGTATGGCNACAAACATCCCTACCCACAACCTAAGCGAAGTTATTGACGCTTGCTGTGCAATAATTGATAACCCAGATTTGAANGTNGANGATTTGGTAAAATACGTTCCNGCACCTGACTTTCCAACNGGNGGTCTTATCATCGGACTTTCNGGNTCTTACAGTGCATTCACAACTGGTCGCGGTTCAATAATAATCCGTGCAAAAACTCATTTTGAAGAAGTCCGCACAAAACAAGCAATCATAGTTGATGAAATCCCATACCAAGTAAATAAAAAGGTTATGATTGAAAAAATCGCCGAACTTGTAAAGGATAAAAGAATTGAAGGCATCTCCGACATCCGCGATGAGTCTTCACGNCAAGGNGTCCGCGTTGTAATTGAACTTAAAAAGGATGCAAACGGCGATGTAGTTNTNAANCAACTTTTCAAATACTCTCAACTTCAAGTAAGCTTTGGTATCAATATGCTTGCAATNAACAAGGGTCGTCCAGAGCTAATGAACCTTAAACAAATATTAGAGGCTTTCATTGANTTNAGAGANGAAGTTATCCGTCGTCGCACAAACTACGACCTTAANAAATCAAGAAACAAGGCNCATATTTTGGTTGGTCTTTCAATCGCAGTNGCAAACCTTGACGATGTTATCACACTTATCCGTAATGCAAAGGACCCAATTGATGCAAAGGATAAATTGATGGCTCGTGATTGGAAAGCCGAAGATATGCAACCNCTTATTGACCTAATTGATGATCCAGAAAGCAAAATCGTAAACGGCACTTATCGTTTATCNGAAGCCCAAGCAAAGGCAATCCTTGAATTAAAACTTCACAGATTAACNGGNTTGGAACAAGATAAACTTGCCGACGAAATCAAACAAACNGGTCTTGAAATCCAAGAATACCTATCAATTCTTCTTAACAGAACCAAATTGATGGCTATNCTTAAAAANGAATTGATTGAGGTAAAGGAAAAATTNGGNACCNNAAGAAAAACCGAAATTGTTCCATCCGAACTTGAAACAGATTTAGAAGATTTAATCGCACGCGAAGATATGGCTATNACAATTACAAACACAGGCTATATCAAACGCGTTCCATTAAATGTATATAAAGCTCAAAACCGTGGTGGTAAAGGAAGAACTGGTATGAATACCAAAGAAGAAGACTTTGTGACCGANGTATTCGTCGCAAANACACANACACCTGTGATATTCTTCTCTAACAAAGGTATCGCATACCAAATGAAAGTTTATAAACTTCCACTTTGCACCCCACAATCAGTAGGAAAGGCTCTAATCAACCTTCTCCCACTTGAACAAGGNGAAACAATCTCNACCATTATGCCACTTCCAGAGGACGAAAGCGAATGGGAAAAACTTTACGTAATGTTNGCAACATCAAAGGGAACNGTAAGACGTAATAAACTTTCCGACTTCCTAAACATTCGCCAAAATGGTAANATTGCAATGAAATTTGATGAGGAAGGCGACGAACTTATCGCGGTTAAACCATGCCGTGAAGACCAAGACGTATTCTTNACNCTTCGTGGTGGAAAATGTATCCGCTTCCCAGTTCCAGAAGTCCGTGTATTCCAAAGCCGTAATTCAACTGGTATAAAGGGTATAAAAGTTGAAAATGGCGACAAGGTTATCTCTATGTCAATCATCAACCACACAGATGTTGACCAAGAAACCCGTGCCGCATACCTTAAACTTTCACGCGCCCTTCGCCATACCGAATTTGAAGATTTAGAGGGTGAAGAAGTCCTTGAAACAACAAAGACTTTATCCGAAGAAGAATACAAGGAAATGGAGGCAAAAGAACAATTCATCTTAACCGTAAGTGAAACAGGATTCGGAAAACGCACATCTTCCTATGAATACAGAATTACACACCGTGGCGGTTCTGGTATCGCAAACATAAAGATTGCGGACAAGACAAAAGCTATCGTTTCATCGTTCCCTGTCCTTGATACCGACAATATCCTTATGGTCACAGACGGCGGAAAAATGATACGTTTGGGCGTTGATAAAATCCGTATTGCTGGACGCCAAACTATGGGTGTCACACTCTTTAAAACTGCTGAAAATGAAAAGGTTGTATCAACCGCAATCATAGCAGAAACCGATGAAGATGAGGAAGAAGTTATCACACAAGACAATAACGAACAACCTTCAACAGAGGTAAAAGAAGAAACCCAACCTTCCGAACCAACAAGGCAAGAAACTCCTTCTACTACAAACGAAGAAGTAAAAACAGACCTTTTTGATTAGGAATAAAAAATGCTTGGCATAAGCTTAAATGAATTAATAATAATTCTTCTACTGATGGTAATATTCATAAAACCAAAGGATATTCCATCAGTAGTAAATGCCATAGCAAAATTTTGGAAAAAGTTAAAAAATTTTATGGGCGAAATCCAAACCCAAATCCAAAATATTACAGAGGAAATTGATGAAACAAAGGATTCCACCTTTGAATCATTCCACGATAAAATTGAAAAGGTCAGACTTGATATTGAAAAGCAAGCCGAACTTGACCTATACGATGAGGTTGATAAAAAAACACCAAAATTAAAAATTGAAAAAACAAAACAAAGAACCAAAAAGAAATGACAAAAGAACAATTAAAAGAATTTCCATTAATAGAACACCTAACCGAACTTCGGTCAAGGATAATAAATTCATTTCTCTTTTTCATATTTGCATTTATTTTTTGTTATACTTTTAAGGACGATATATATAATTTAATAACATACCCTCTTATATCAACCCTACAAAATAACCACATTTCAAATAAAATAATTTACACCAAAATAACCGAGGCTTTTACCTCCACAATTTCAATAACGCTTGCATCTGCTTTTTTAATCTCAATACCATATTTTGCAATACAACTCTGGCTTTTCATAACCCCAGCCCTTTACAAAAATGAAAAAAAATATTTCTTCCCATACATACTTATAACACCAATATTATACCTAAGCGGTGTTATTTTCTGCTACTTTTTGGTCCTTCCACAAACATTTAATTTCTTAATCTCCTTCGCTAATGGGAAAAGAGCAACCCCTCTTACATTACAGGCAAAAATCACCGAATATATTGACTTAACAATGACACTACTTAACGCATTTGGACTTTGCTTTTTGCTTCCTATTTTCTTGATATTACTAATAAAATTTAATATCATAAAAAGACAATCTTTGATAAAATCAAGAAAATATGCAATAGTTTTAATATTCATAATCGCCGCAATTTTAACCCCACCTGATGTAATTTCACAAATACTTTTGGCAATACCACTTATGCTGATGTATGAACTCTCAATATTACTAACAAAACAAAAATCCGAAAGCAAAAAGAATTGGAAATTCCACCTTCCAAAATTAAAATTTTTCAAGAAAAAATAATATATAGATTTTATAAAAAAAATATAGTATTATAGAAGTATGAGAGAAAAAAGTCTTAAAAGATTATTGTTCACAATTACTTCATTTATCATTTCTGTAAATTGTTGCAACTCTGTATTTGCCAATACTTCCAATAAAACAGAAGAAGAGGAAGAAATCTTTTCATCCAACCCAAACCTTTTTATTCCTTCCGCCCTAAGGAATACTCCCGAATACGAAATTGAAATAGTCTCCCCCGAAAATATCATAGAAGAAGAGGTTATAAACGAGGAAGTAAAAACTCAACCAACAACCACAAAAACAATAACCGTAAAAAAAGGCGATACCCTATATTCAATTGCACAGTCCGAAAATATAAAAGTATATGATTTAGCAGAATTCAATAAACTATCTTCTCCATATATCCTAAAAATCGGACAGATAATAACAATACCAAATAAAGAAAAAACAGAAACCACAAAAATTACAAAAACCACAACAAATATAATTACTAACCTTGATAAAAATAAATCATTTATAGAGGAGCCAAAAGTTGACTTCGTCGTTATAAAAAAAGGCGACACAATTTATTCAATCGCAAAAAATAATAACGTCCCATTAAAAGATTTAATCATAAGAAATAATTTAATTCCACCATACACACTTGCCATAGGTCAAAAAATCTATATCCCAAACACTGCCTTTCATATAGTGCAAAAGGAAGACACTGTTTATTCAATTTCAAGAAAGTATAATGTGAACCTAAACTCTCTTGCAAAATTAAATAATTTAAAAGACCCATTCACAATAATCGCAGGTCAAAAAATAATTCTCCCTGCTCCTAACGTTGATGTAAAATTGACCCAAAAGGAAAAAGCTTTAACCCAAACAACGACACCTAAACCTGTTGAACAAACGACAAAACCAACTACACCTCAAACACAGGCACAAACAGAAATAAAAACACCAACCAAAATTGGAACAGAAATAGAAAAAACTGTTTCCGCTCAAAAACAAGAAGAAACAAAACAAAAGGTAAATAAGATAATCGTGCGCCCTGCACCACTTACATCACAAAAATTTATGTGGCCAGTAAAAGGTAAAATAATTTCTGAATTTGGTGTAAAAAACAATGGAAAAAGAAATGACGGTATAAACATCTCCGCACCAATTGGAACAAAAGTATCCTCCGTTGAAAATGGTATAGTTGCCTACTCTGGAAACGAATTAAAGGGCTTAGGAAATCTTATCATTATAAAACACGACAAGGATTATATGACAATCTACGCCCACAACGATGAATTAAAAGTAAAAAAAGGCGACATAGTTAAACGTGGTGATACAATCGCAACCGTTGGAAAAACTGGACGTGTAACAACACCTCAACTTCATTTTGAGGTCCGCCAAAAAACAAAATCCATAAATCCAACAACAATTTTGGAAAGAAGATAATCTTATAAATCCATCTATCACCCGCAAAAATCCAACAACAAAAGAATAAACTCCCCTACCAAAGAATATCAACCTATTTAACAATCCCCTCCAAAATGATAAACTATCATTAACAGGAGGCAATCATTATGATAAACAAAGCAAATTTACAAATATTCTTTTTAATCGCAATCATTTCAACAAGCATTGCAATCATATCATCTGCTGATGCTACAACAACCCTTACCAAAACAGAAAAGATAGAAGTCCAAGCTAAAAATCAAGACGAAGCAAAAAAAATAATGGATGATATGGAAAAAAAACTTGATAATCAAATAGAAAAATAAAATTTACTCCATAAAAATAAAATTGATTTTATAAATAAACTAATTTATAATTATTATAATAAAATTATAAAGGATAACAAGTTGTTTCAAATAAAAAAAACAAATACTATTTGGGAAATCATTTTACCTGCAACCTGGGAAAAAATTGATTCTGAAACAACATACACGGATTTTGTAAATAAACTATCAAAACCACTTCCTGAAAAAATAATAATAAATGCAGAAAATCTGAAAAATTGGGATTCAACCCTCGCAATATTTATTACCGATATTTCAAAAATTACAAAACAAAAAAATATAAATGTTGCAAACAAAAATTTTCCAACTGATTTAATAGCTCTTTTAAAACTAGTAAATAAACCACAAACAAAACCATCAATTCCAAAAATAAAAACATTGGATTTCCTTTCAAACATAGGAAACAAATTTTTAATAATAAGTTCAAATATAAAAGATGTTTTGCAATTCCTAAAACAAACGCTTTCCTCACTTAAAAGAACAATCAATGGAACAGTCGTAATGCGTCCCATTGACTTCTTTTTCGCACTTGATGATTGCGGACCAAAGGCAATTGGCATAGTATCATTAATAAGCTTTATGGTAGGATTAATCCTCGCATTTGTAGGTGCAATCCAATTAAAACTTTTCGGTGCAGAAATTTACATCGCCACCCTTGTATCAGTAGGAATGACAAGAATAATGGGCGCAATTATGACAGGCATAATTATGGCAGGCAGAACTGGCTCCTCCTACGCCGCAACAATCGGAACTATGCAAGTAAACGAAGAACTTGACGCAATGAAAACAATGGGAATTTCAAGAATAGATTTCCTTCTTATCCCACGACTTTTAGCACTTGTCATAGCAATGCCACTTTTAACAATCATATCCGACATTATGGGAATAATAGGAGGAGGATTCGTTGGCATAGTATTGCTTGATATACCATGCTTAGAATATCTTAAATACACAACACAATCTTTCACAACAACAAACTTCTTAGTCGGACTTTTCCACGGATTCGCTTACGCAATAATAATAGCCCTCTGCGGTTGCTACTACGGATTAAATTGTGGAAGGGATGCCGACAGCGTAGGACAAACCACAACAAAGGCTGTTGTTTCTTCCATAGTATGGATGATTGTAATAACTGGAATTATAACCGTAATATTTGAAAGGTTGGGTATATAATGACTCCTATAATAAAGGCAGAAAATCTGACAACAGGATACTCAAACCAAACTCTTTTAAATTCGGTTCACTTTGAGGTAAACCCACACGACATATTCGTTATTATGGGAGGTTCTGGTTGCGGTAAAAGTAGTCTTCTTAGAGTATTAACAGGACTTCTTCCTGCAAAGGGCGGACACGTATATATAAAGGGAACCGACATCACAACCGCGACACAACAACAAAAAGACGAGCTTATGAAAACCTGTGGTATTTTATATCAAAGCGGTGCTTTGTTCAGCTCTATGACACTTGCCGAAAATATCGCCCTACCACTTGAACAATACAGTGATTACAGCAAATCTACAATAAACGAACTTGTAAATATGAAATTAAAACTCGTCGGTCTTGATGGCTACCAAGATTTTTATCCATCCGAAATAAGTGGTGGAATGAAAAAAAGGGCTGGTCTTGCCCGTGCATTAGCACTTGACCCAGACATAGTTTACTTTGATGAACCATCAGCAGGACTTGACCCAGTAAGTTCCAAACAACTGGACGATTTAATCTTAAATATAAACCAAAGCTTTGGAACAACAATCGTTGTTGTAAGCCACGAACTCGCTTCAATTTTCACAATTGCAAACAACAGTATCTTTTTATCAAAAGAAACACAAAGTATTTTGGCACGTGGCAATCCACACGAACTTTTAAAAAATCCACCAAACAAACAAGTATACGAATTTTTAACAAGGGGAAAATAAAATGAAAAAAACACCTAATAAAAAAAGAATTGGAATATTTGTAATAATCGGAACAATCCTACTTTTGGGATTAGCAGGACACTCCTTAATAAAAAAATTCTTCCAGGATAAAGAAGACGTTTGGGTAATGTATTTTGATGAATCTATAAAGGGATTAAACATAGGATCTCCTATTGTTTTCAAAGGTGTTGAAATAGGAAAAGTTTCAAACATTGAACTTTTCGTAAATCCCGAAGATTTAGAGGTAAGGATTCCTGTTTTCGCAGAAGTTTATCCAAACCAACATATAAGAAAGGCAATAACTGCCATTGAAAAAAAAGAAGCAATCAAAACTCTTATTGAAAAAGGTCTTCGTGCAAGACTTATCTCCCAAAGCTTGCTAACTGGCTCTCTTATGATTGAACTTGAAATACTTCCAGATACACCAATTGAATACAGAGCTCCAAAGAATTTCAAAATATTGGAAATACCAACTGCCCTATCATCACTTGGTGAAATACAAAAGGGATTACAAGATTTACGTATCAGAGAAACAATCAAAAAATTTGATAATATTTTAACAAAAATAAACAACATTATGGATAATAATTCAAACCGTGTTGACGATATATTAATAAACCTAAATAAAACTTTGATAAGTATAAAGGATATGAGCCGTTCATTTAATAATATGGCAGAATATTTAGAACGTCATCCAGAAGCACTTTTAAGAGGAAAGGGAAAATAAAATGAAAAAATTAATACTTATATCTATATTTGCATTTATAACTGGTTGTATATCAGCCCCAACTGCAACACCAGAAAATTACTACACCCTACAATCAATTAATTCTGAATCGTTAAGCAATAAAACTATATCCATAGGATTGGAATCCCCAAACATTCCATCATATCTTGATAAATCACAAATAATTATTGAGGACAAAGACGCATCCATCTTACAAATAAATGAAAAAGAAAGATGGATAGAACCATTTGGAAAATTACTTGAACGAACAATCATAAACGATTTCTACGCATACCTTCCAAATGCGATAATTTCAAATCCACTTATCAATTCAGAAAAAACAGATTATAATGTATCCATACAAATAAATAAACTAAACGGACCATTAAACGGAACTATTACACTTGATGCAATATATACAATTCAAAACAATAAAGCATCAAAATCCAAACAAAAAAGAGTTGTACTAACCGAACAAACAGGTCCAACTTACACAGATTTTACATACAGTCAAAGTAAGCTTGTAGACGAGCTTGTAAAACAAATAATAACTGAAATAATAAAATAAAAAAGAGGGTATTAAAGCCCTCTTTTTTAATTCACGAATTAATTAAAAACTTTTCAACTTCATCAATTATAAAATCTGGTGTGCTTGCACCTGCTGTAATTCCAACCGTTTCTATAGATAAAAATTCAGAAGGTATATCAGCCACACTTTCAACCAACACAACATTTTTACAAATCATAGATGCCATTTCAAAAAGTCGCCTTACATTCGCCGAATTTTTACCACCTATTACAATAATTCCATCTACCTTACCTTCAAGCTCCTTTAAAGATTTCTGCCTATCCTGAGTTGCCGAACAAATAGAATTAAAAATCTTTATATCAGGCACTTTGCTTTTCACAAAGTTTGCAATTTTTTCAAATTCAACAGGACTAAATGTAGTTTGAGAAATAAGAACACTCTTCTCTGGTATTTCAATCTTCTTAACATCATCAACATTTTCCACAACAACGAAATCACCATTCACATAACTGGAAACACTTATAACTTCACTATGATTTTTATCACCAGTAATAATAACAAAAAATCCCTTCTCCGACCACTCCAAAACTCGCCTCTGATTTAACATAACTTTCGGACAGGTGGCATTGAAAACCTCAACCTCTTTTTCCTTTAACATATTAATAATATCCGAAGTTGTGCCATGAGCCTGTATCAAAACAGAAGAATCTTTTTCCACTTTGTTAACAGAAGAGGTATCTATAACCTCCATACCTCTGTTTTTAAAAGAATCAACGACCAAAGAATTATGTATCAAGGGTCCCAACATAAACTTTTTTTTACCATCATTTTTATTTACAAGATTTTCAGCCATCTCAACTGCGGACCTTACACCCATACAAAAACCAAGTATCTTAGCACGAATAACTTTCACTTTACCACCTTTATAAATTAACATATAATATATTATATGAAAAATAAGGAAATAAATCAACCATACTATAAATTTAGCCTTTAAGATTATTAAAAAAGTTCTAATGTCTTGAAGTGGTGGGTGATTAGGGACTCGAACCCCAGACCTCCTCGGTGTAAACGAGATGCTCTAGCCAACTGAGCTAATCACCCAAAAGATGAACAAAGTATAATATCATTTTTTTATAAATGCAAGAACTTTTTTAAATTCCTATTGATTTATTACCTCAAAATGCTAAAATAAAAGAAAAAACAAAGGAAATAATATGATTCCAGAAGAACTTCTTAAAAAGGCAAAAGAGCTAGGCATAAGCGACGAAGAAATCGCAGAATTTATCAAAAATCAAAAGGAAGCAGAAAAATACGGCTTTACCGACGATTGCACTTCTTTCAATGTACAAATTGATAAAAACTTAGACCCTGATGAGGAAGAAGATACTCCTCACCACTGTGAAAATCATTGCTGTTGCCATCATCACGAAGAAGATGATGAAGAATGCGAATGTCATCACGAACATTGCAATTGCCATAATAATTAAAAGTCTATGAAAAAATAAACCACTATAAAAAAAACTCCTTAAAAAAAGGAGTTTTCATATCACATTAAAAAAGAAAAACAAATATTAAATTTTATTTTCAACAAAAACTTCGTGTTTACGAGTTTTTTTATCATACTTTCTGAAAGATAATTTTTCAGTAGTATTAGGAGATTTTGGATTTCTGTAAGTTGTATAGAAAGTTCCAGTTTCTGGATTTCTTAACTTTATCAACATTTTAACGCCTTTTTTAGCCATTTTCTTGCCTCTTTCCTATTATTTTGCAGATCTTTTTTCAAGGCATTTTTGGATTCTTGCCTTTAATTTTTTAGCTTCACTTGTTAATTTTGAATTACCTGTATTTAACAAATAAGCATCAATTCCGCCATTTGTTTCAACAGTTTTAATTCCACGGCTTGACACAGTCATAGAAACCTTTGTTCCTAAGATTTCTGATAAAAAAGAAACAGTTTGAAGATTTGGTAAAAATCTTCTGTTTGTTTTAATCTCAGAATGAGAAACATTATGACCAGCCATAGGTTTTTTCTTTGTTATTTCGCATACTCTTGACATTTTTAATCCTTTTTTTTATTTGATTTTGAGATAGTAGCTTAATTCCATTGTATTGTCAAGAGTTTTTTATCTTTTTTACATAATACAAAAAAAATTAAAATTTTATTCAAAAAATATATTGACAAAATAAAATATTAGTTTAATATAAAGTTAAT
>JAAVBN010000004.1 GCA_014803545.1 bacterium
CTAATTCTTTTTCTAATATATTTAGGTAATCAACTTCAAACATTCCAAAATTTATATTAGATAAATTAAAATTTGCTGATATATAGATAATTTTATTAACGCCATTATTATTCATTGTTGCATCAGAAATATCTAATTGTAATTTTGTGTTTACATCTATATTTTTCAATAATTTTAAAGTAACGCTATCAAATGATTGAATGACATTAGACATTAATTGTTTTTTTAAATTTATTTTTTCATCATTATTAATATAGTATAAAGAAAAATTAATTCCTATATTTTTTACTTCATTTATAAGATTTCCCTTATTTAGACAATTTTTTGCTATATTTATAACATCTTCACTTTTTTTATCTAAAGTATTTTGTTGTATTGTAAATTTATGAGGAAATTGAAGGTTAGAAATAATAATATTTTCAAAAACATATTGGTCTTGAATATGGACAGGTGTAGTTTCTGGAATTGCAAAACCCTGTTTACCAACAATATCAGTTAGTAAAATTAAATTAGAAATTTGATTAAAAGGGTTTGGCTTCTTTGCTTGTATTTGATTTTGTAAAATATTTATATCATCAACAAAGACTACAGATTTTGCAAGTAATATTGCTTTACTCATTTTAAAATTCCTTTCTTTGTGTGGTATTTTAATATTTTTAGTATTAGGAATCAAGTCATTTATTATATTTTTTAACATTTTATCACTTTTTTTAAATTATCTTATTATAAATAAACAAATAATCAGCAGGAATATATTTCCATTACTTTATTTTTTCTTTTTATAGTAAAATCTAAGTTGCTTCTGTTAGTAACGTAATAAATCAAAGAACTTTACTATTAAATAAAACACAAAATTAATGAAGTTTGTACACCTAAGGATACAATCTTATTTACAACGCTTTTTGTATGTACCGATGAAGAGTTAGCCAAGAACAATTTAGTAATCTTGCAATTTCTGCTTTAGAGACTTGTTTCTCAAGTAATTCTTGGATTTTGCCTTTCTTTGAATCAAGTTTTTTATATGAAAAGCCGTGAGGTCTTCCAAGATGTTTGCCCTCGTCTTTTATCCTCTTTAACGACTCTTTTGTTCGTTGGGAAATCAGTTGCCTCTCTATTTCCGCAGCCAAAGAAAATGCAAACGCAAGCACCTTCGACTGAATGTCTGCACCCAAACGATAGTGCTCTTTCAAGGTCCAAATCTGACAATCTTTTTCCAAACAACTTTGCAAAATTCCCATCACCTCAAACAAATTTCTGCCTAATCGAGAAAGCTCCGAAGCTATCAAAATATCTCCTTTTTTAAGATGTTTTAAAGTTTTGCCAAGCCTTCGTTCCTTCAAAGATTTTCGTGAAGAAATTACTTCATCCACCCATTTATCAATCTTGATTTTTTGCGTCTCGGCAAAAGTTAAAATTTCGTGTTTTTGGTTTTCGGTATTTTGTTGATCGGTTGAAACGCGAGTGTATCCATAAATCATTGTTGATGCTCCTATGTTGGTTTTTACAACTATAAGAACTATCAGAATTTGCCTAAGATTTGCTATGAAAAATAGATATGACAACTAGACCACCGTCTAGATTTAATAATTATGAATTATAGGAATTATACCCCTCAAAGTCAATAAAATTTTAGGAAGTTAAGCCTGTGCAATATGTTCGTAAAACTATATCAAATAGACGGTGGTTTTTGTATAGTGAAAGCTGGCGGAAACACTGGGGATTTGATAGGGAAAATTAACAAGAAAATAAGGAGTAAATAAAATGGGAGATTATGGATTCGCAAATATTATAGCTGGAAATCAAGGAATGTTTGGTTTTTTAATACTTTTAATATTTTTTTCGCCACTTATAATTGGTTGTCTTAGACCTTCTAAGTATTTAAAGGGAATTAGTTGGATATTTGTTATCAGTTTTGCATTTAACTTGTTAGTTCCACCAAGAGCAATAGGTTTTGAGGCTTATCTGCTTATTGGAGTAGCTTTATTTATTGCTTGGTTTGTAAGTCTTGTACTTGCATTTATCAAAGATGATAAGAAGTAAGGTTTAATATTATGGCAAAAAAGAAAACACAACATACGGAATCTGAATTGAAGAAGGAAAGAAAAAAAACTTCTCCAATGGATAGATTTATAAGATATGTTATAGAAGGTATTGTTTTATATTGTCTTGTTACATTATCTTTTAGACAGGCAATCCCTTGTAATCCAGATGCTAGTAAAACGGCTTGTGAATGTATAAAAAATGTATTGTCAGAGAAGGTCCCTTTCGTTGATAAAGTAAGGATTTTATTAAATGGAGCTTCAAGGGAAGAATTATCATCATATTTTAATTATATAGATACACTATCTTGTGCATTTAGATAAAAGATTGAATATAACACACAAAGGAATTTACTTGAATTAATAAAAATAAGGAGAAAATAAATGAATGAAAAATTATTATCTATTTTAAATAAAAACAAAAAGATGAGTTTTATTATAACGTTGGTAATTTTGTTTGTAATAATAATTGTGTTTATGAATTTCAAAACTAAAGTATATGTAAAAGATAAAACAGCTTTTTGTAGTGAAAAGTTTCCAGATTATGTTTGTGTCGATAAAGATGGTAAGTATATTTCTGGTATGATGTATAATCAAGGAAATAATAAATTAACATTTAAAAGTGGAAAATTAAATGGAATCAATAAATGGTATGATGAAGATAATCAATTGGCAATTGAAGAAAAGTATAAAGACGGTAAGCTAAATGGAATCAGCAGGTATTATAAATATGGCGAATTAATGTGGGAGGGAAATTATAAAGACGGAAAATTAAATGGTACTAGTAAATGGAATAATAAAAATAGTGTATATGTGTTAATGAATAAAGAAATTCCTCAATTTGTGATTGTAGAAAATTATAATAATGGTCAATTAAATGGTACTAGTAAGGCATATTATGAAAATGGTAGAAAAATGGCAGAAATAAACTATAAAGATGGTAAGGTAAATGAAGTTAGTAGATATTATGATAAAGATGGTTTACCAATTAGATATGAAAAGTATAAAAATGGTATCTTTGTAAGAGGATTTTTTTATAATATAAGTTATGATATAATAAAATCTATTCAATCAAAACCTATTCCTTTAGATAAAACTCCTGACCAAGACGAATTTATTAGGATATTTAGAGATGAAGTCAATAAAGAAAAAAGTTATATTTCAAAGAAAGTACGGGATTTTGATATAGATGGGCTTCCATATTTAGGTGAAATCTTAAATAAAATATCTGATTCGGATTGGTAAGTTAGAGTATGATTTTATTACCAAAAACAAATAAAAAGGAGTAAACAAATGAAAAAAGTTATATTTACAAGTTTAATTTGTGCAAGTTTATTATCAATAAATGTAAAAGCTCAAGAAAGTGTAATGTCTGCAAATCTTTCACAGATGTTTGATGAAAAAAAGGAAAATGAATATTCTTTCTCTAAAAAATATGAAAATAAAATACTTAAATTTAGTGCAAAAGTTGATAGAATTGATTCTGACTGTCTTACAAGTTTTGCAAATAATACTACTACAAGTATTCCTTGTTTAAAATTAAGTCCTATTGATTCTGAAATAACACTTTGGGGACTTCCTTCATCTGTCGCATCAGCAGTTATGAAAAATGAAGATGATTTACTTAATTTTAAAAATAAGCAAACAATAATTTTACAATGTAAACTTGAAAAAAATCCTACTTTCTTTATGGAAAATTTTTATTTCAAGGATTGTACCCAAGTAAAATAGTAATGAATATAAATAAGGAGGAAAAATGAATAAAAAATATCTGATTGGAATATTTACCGGTTTTGCGTTAGCCGGATGTGCAAAATACTCTCAAAAAGAATTGGTTCAAATAGATAGTAATGTAAGAAGACTAAATAAAGAATTTGTTGGAAAGAAAGTATATATGTGTAATGAAAATAAAGGTTATCCAGTAAAAGAGATTATATATGAACAAATTAATAAACAAATAGATAAAAATGGTAAGATTTATTATTCTGTATCTTATAATGTAAATAATAAAAAAACTTCTGTTATTAGCGTAGATGAAGAGTTTGATTTTTATGCTATAAAGGAAGATATTTTATCTCAATCAGGGATAGATGTATATGCGCAATGTTCAAAAGAACAGATTAGATATCATAGGAAATTCTGGGATGAAATAAGAAAACATTTTATTGGTAAAAAGGTTTATTTTGGAGATTGTAAACATAACATTGTTATAGATAATATATATCATGATAGAAAGACATCTTATAATTATTATAATGATGAGTATATATACGGTTTGTGGCTTTCTGGATATAGTGATGATAATCCAAATGAACAATATAAATTCTTGTTTATGGAAATAGGTACAGATATTCCTTCTGATTTGATTAATAATTTAGATTATAATAGTGTTATTCAAATAATTGAAAAACGTTTATCTGGCGGTGGAGATATTGCTTCACCATATAAAGAAAGTTATTATTACAAGACTTGTTCCAATACAGAAAAACAAATGATGGAAAATCCTCAACAATTCTTGGGACAATCAAATGATATAAAAGAAAAACTTACTGTATATCTAAAGGTTGTAGAACCCCGAATATCTGAACTCTTAAACGATAATTATGATATAAACAATATTAAAGATATATCTGATGAGCTTGAAAGTATTCGTCCGTTTGTAAAATCAAATAAAAAAATCGAATGTTTTGTTAAAAAAGCAGGTGATGATTATAATATTAGATATGTTGATACTAGTGATAAATGTATTCTTGCTCGCAGAAACAATAATGATGAGATGTTTTTTGATTATAAGAAATATTTTCATAATATTAATAATGAAGGATTGTTTCATGAATTAGTATCTAACTTTAAATATTATTTTAGTTATGATGATATTGAAAATATTTATAATGATTATTGTAATAATCTAAAAGAAACTACAACTACAGAAAAAAAACAATGTGAAAAAAATGTTGAAAGTTTCTTTAACAACCCAGTTTATTGTCATGATAAAAAGAAGAAAGAATGGGAAAAATTACTAGAAAATAGTGAAGATTTAAAACAAACTTTAAATGAAATTGTATCTGAGGGATTAAATATTTCAAATGCTAATATCCTTGTAAAAGGTATTTATGGAAGTTTTCCTTCTAATATTTTATCCAGTTTAGCTTTTCAAAAAATAAAATCTTTTGGTCGTGATAATTTTTGTATTATCAATGGTTGGGAGAATGATTTAAAGGAATTGTTAAAGAAAAATACTAATAATAAAAAAACATTTACTATTAACCTAAATTAAATTTTTTCATATTCATCTAAAATCTCCTCATTATTCGGTGGGGAGGTTTTTATTTATGGATAAAACATATTCTCTTTAATTTATTTGTTAGTGATTTTGGATAACAAATGATTATGCAGAGTTTGTGTCTACGAAGGCACAAAGTTGATGTTTCCTGTAATAAAGCTTCAAAAAACTCCTAAAGATAGCTATTTTTCTTGCATTTTCTCACATTTTTTCGCTTACAAACCCGAAACAACGCGACATAATATATATGTAAAACAAAATGAAAGGGTTTAAAAATGCTACAAAAATTTAAAAACTGGTTAATCGAAAACAATTACAAACTTAACACTGCGAAAGATTATCAAGGTCGCATAACTCGCCTTTGCAAATACGAAAATATCAGCCTTGAAAATCTCGTTGTGAACATTGCTTCAATCTTGCCTCAATATGAAACAGGAGAAAAATATTCTTATGGTAGTCGCTCTCACACAAGTGTTAAACAAGCTCTTCGTCACTTCAATAAATTTTTAACACAGGAGGCAAGATAATGTTTCAAATCAAAGTTAATGGCATGTTGAATAAGAACGAGGTTGTACTGTGAGGACAGAAATTGTGAGGGTGTAAATGGAGGAGTATTAACTCCTCCACAACATCACATAACCAAGCCAGAATTAAGCGAAATTAGTTCTGGCTTATGATTTACTACCAACACAAAATAGGCTCATTTATATCCGATTTAATTAAATATCTGATAGTCAAAAATCATATTGTCTGCACTGACAAAGCTCATACTTTCACTTTCAGACACTTCAAACTCTTTACTGATATATTCCGATATACCACCTACATAATAAATAGGAGATATAACTATATTATCCGGATATAGACCGTTTAGTTTCACATCTTCACCATCTGTCTTTAAATATACTTCAGCTTTTATTTTAGGTTGAACTTTTATAAATGTTTTTATTACATCGTCTACTGTAAACTTATCGCTTTTTATCCCCAAAGCTACATGAGCATGATAGTCTGTATATGATTTACCTAGTTCTTTTACTACTACTAAATTAAAATGATTTTTATACAATTTGAACCAATGTGAGCCAAGCAACTCTTGAAACAGTTTATTAAATGTATTATGCAAACGACTGATAAGTTGAGTATCTGTAGTAGGGGTATTCACATACCAACGAAGGCTAGCAAATACTCCTTTGCTGTTGATAGTATTAGTAAGCCAATTTTCAATACTATTGATATTTTTGGTTTGCAAAATATTATGTCTTATGTGTTTTATTTGAGTCATTATTTATATTAGTAATATTGATTAGTATTATGTTATTAGTATATATTATTTTATATTAAAAGTATAAAAGAAATTTACTATAGATTTATTTTTATAGTATTTCAAAAGTCCGATTAGGTATCTACACCACCTCTTCTTTGACCAAAAAGGGCCTATAATATATAGAATTGAAATTTTTTTGAATTTTTATGGACTTTTTTTGATGAAAATCGTAAGTGGTTGATTTTACGAGAAAGAAATTTTTAATTTTTTATGGCAGTGCAAATATAACTTTGTGCCCACGAGGATACGAGGTTTTGTTTCTATTGAAAATGAGACTAGTCAGGATACTATTTGTGTATATAAGGGGCTTTTTAGGCTGTTCTTAGTGAAATTTATATAAACTTTTTATAATCTTGGAAAATAATAAAATATCGCAATATATAAAACAAACCCAAATAATATAAAAATCCTTTACAGAATATAATAAGCAATTATAATAAGAGTGTTGTTAAAATTATTTCAAGCCAGTATATAATTATGAAAAAAATATTTTTACTATTTTTGATTATAATTTCCACTCAAGTTTTTTCAAAAGGAAAAACTGTGGATAGGATTTATACAAAGGAAGAGGAAGAGATAATCAAAAATTATCTTGGAACATTTTACTTACGCGATAGAGAGCCGGCAAAACACCTGGTAATAGTGCTAAGTGATCAATATGGTAAAATAGCGGTATTTAATTATACGATTGCCAGAAGATATCTGTGTACTCCAGAATTTGATAATTTTGCTGTATATAAGGGAATGGATGCTTCCACTTGTATGTTTTTGGATTGTGTACAGCAAAATGTAAAGAAGGTGGATTCCTTCAACAAACCATATATCATATTTTGTAAAAAAGATAATGGAATTAGAGCGATATATTTTGAAGAAAAGGAATATTTTGAAAGTTGTAAAAATCGTTCATATGATCGGCTAATTCCATACGATGATTATCTCAGATTAGAGGAAAAGGGGGAATAATCCCCTTTTTTATTTTGCTGTTTTAAGCATATTAACACGCCATTCGTTTCTGTCATCACCTATTTGGTCTGATGTGCATTCTTCTGCTGCTTTTTTCCAATCTCTTGCTCTTATTGCCTTAAAAAATTCGGGCCAACCATCGCTTCCTGTTTCTTTTTTATCTTTGTCATTTCCATCGTGAAATTTTTTATTCATATTATATTCCATATCCAACAGAACTTTTTTTACATTATATGGATAAGAGAGAAAATCTTTAAATTTTGCTTTAACTTGATCTAAATCTTTCTTTAAGTGATCTTTTACTCTTTCATTCATTTCTTCTTCTTTTATTATTAAAGAATCATTACGTTTATATTTTTCAGCTTTATAATTATACGGTTTATTCTTTGGACCATTTTTCCCCAGTTTGTTACATGTCGCATTTATTTTATCATATTCTTCCATCTTTCTTTCATCTGTTGCTTCCATTCCAGTTTCAGGGTCAATCAAATTTAATTTTACCATATCTTCTCTTTTTGCTATCATATTTCCTGCACCTATTGTTACATTTCCCTTTGTATCTGCATATCCAAATGTTTTAATGTCTTCAAGTTTTTTTATTTCTTCTTCCATTTCTGGTAATAAATGAGAGTAGAGTTTCTTTTCAATTTCTCTCTCCCATTCTTTTACTTCCATTGATTCCCTACTAAACATAGGGTGTTTTGGTGGATGAAGTTCTCTTTCACCGTTTGGTTTTTCATATATTAAATCTCCCCATATAGTTTTATCAGCATCTTTACCAGACCAAGGTTGCGGATTTAAATAGTCAGGAGCAAGACCTGAAACATCCTTTATTACACAACGACAGTTAGGATGTGGCTTTTCTGGTATATCTTCAATATTAGTATATTCAGTTAGATGTAGGGCTTTACATACTTCACAAGGTTTACCGTTCATATCTGCAATCCAGATATAATTTACTTTTTTCATTTATTTATCTCCTTTTATTAAATAAAAAAAAGGACTAGTGCAGATACACTAATCCTTTTGGTTATAGTATATATATCATAATATTACTAAGAAGTCAAGAACAATATAAGAACAAAAAATAATAGATATTTTATGATAATTATAAATAGTTTTTATATTATTTAGGTTTATCTTATATGTAAATGACACCTCTTTTTTTTTATTTAAAAAATCGTGTACATTTTTAGGGTTTTAATTTATAATTAAAAGTGTATGGCAAAGTGTATAGCATACAGCAAATTAAATGGGAAAAATCGCAGAAAATCTGAGGTTTTTAGTGAGATGTCTAGATTCCGGCCATCTGCACCATTCTTTAAGTTTATCAAAAATTGTATGTGAAATTGTTTTTAAGTATAATCTTAAATGTTGTGATTTTATTAGTTTATTCAATATGTTATGTGTAAAAATATAGCGTTCAGAAAAAAGGACCATTATTTTTGAACGGTTCATGATACTATTATATAATAAAATAGGAAGTAATGCAAATGAAAATTATCTGTTTGATAATACAGGATTTTATTTTTGCTTTTTAACCAATATTCTTTTTTGTTTTTTCTTTTAATAATTGTATAAAAATAATGGTCGTTTAAATTGAACAATTAATGAAACAAAAGGAGAGAAAATGAATAGAAAAGAGATTCTTAATAATTTAGAGAGTGCATTGAGTGAGTATAAACCTGCACAATTGTTTATAGAAAATGAAAATGATGCTCAAAATTTAGTAAATATTATTACAAGAATTGATGCTCTTTATTTCGGATTATTTGATGGAATTGTGGCACCGAGTTATTCTCATTTTTCTACATATAAGGTAATGAGAGATAGACATGCATATGATGGTGATTATGAAAGAGCTAAAAAATATGCTGATGTTTTCAGGAAATTTGCTGATGATACTAAGGTTAAAAAAACTTTTTCTTTGATACAATCGTTGGAAACAGGATTACAAAATACAAAAAACGGTATAAAAGATGGTATAAATGGTATAACGGAAAGTTTTATTGATACTTTTGTAGAATTGAAATATGCTTTGGAAGATTTATTTGTTAATGTTGTTGGTGATGGTGTAGAAATTGTAATGACTATAATGGAGCTTGTTGACGCAATAGAAAATAAGATTTTTGAGGGTTTATATAATTCCTATAAAATGCCTTTGCACGAATCTAAATTACCAGAAATTGGAACAAATAGTCATAATTATTATTATTATCCAGTTGATTCATCATTAAGAAGAATAAGAATTGATTTTAGGGATAAACTTAACAATTTTTATGCACATAAATTAAATCATGCAAAAAAGCCTGCTGACTTTTATTATGGAATTAAGGGGTGTCATTTTCATTTTATTAAACAACATAAAATGGATGGCGATGAGTGGTTTAGAGCTTTTTCTAAAGAGAGAGATGGATATCAATTACCTAGCACTAATGAGTTTTATAATGAAGAAGATTTTTATTCAAAACTTATTGAAAAAATATTTGCTTTGATACCATACAAAGAAGAACATATGAAATCACAATTACCATTAAAGATTATGGAAAATATTTTTGAATATGCAGAAATCTTAGAAAAACATAAATTTAAGACAAATTATGATGGGAAGCAAAATGAAGAAGGCCAAAAAAAAGTATATATTTGTTTATTGGCAAGTATTGTTGGAACTTTCTTAACGCCTGCTATTTTAAGATCTCCTAAAACAAATATAGATTTTAAAACTTTATTAAGTATTGAAGAATTATCAAATAATTTTGAACATAATCTTTCAAAAATTAGAGAATTTGGTTTGCAATTTGATTCTGGTAAAACAGAATATCCTAACAGAGAAGTTGATATGTTTAACAAATTGTGTAATGTTGGTAAAGAGTTATTTACTCATGACTGGGTGACTGAGATAAATAAAGCTTATGATAGGGCAAACTTTAAGGAAGCAAAAAGGTTGGCGAAAAATAATGATAGATATAAAGATGCCGAGTATATTCTTGCGGTAAGGAAGTTGCAAGCAAAGCATTTAGGTATTGAATACGATGAAAAACTTGCAGGTGGAATTGCAAAAAGAAAATTATTGGAAAAGTCGTGATTGATTTTTTTTGATGGAAGGGATTGTCGGTTCTCTGGCAATCCCTTTTTTTTATTAAGGGCTCTGTAAATATATATTGTTTTTAGCAGTTTTTATTGTTAATATATTAATAATAAAAAGGGAGTATGAAAATGAAGAAAAGAATAGAAGAACTTTTGAAAATGAAACCTTCGTCTGAGGAATTTGAAAACTCTGTGAAAGTCAGTAGGGACTTTTGGAAAAAATCTATGCAAGAGCAATGCAGGTTGGTTGAAAAGCAAAAAGAAGAGCATAGGAAATTAAAACCATATCCCGAATTATATAAAATGGAATTTACTTTATAAAAACTAAGGAATCTTTAAATGAATAAAAAAGTGTTGTTGGTATCTGTGATGTCTTTGTTCTTGCTAAATGCTTGTGGAAATGAAAAAACTTATAAGGAAGGGAAGAGTGCCTTTTGTGAAGGATTTTTCTCTTATTCTGATTATGTTTGTATAGATAAGGATGGCAATCCTATTTCTGGTATTATGTATAGTAAAAGAGGTGATAAGTATACATTCAAAAATGGTAAGTTAGATGGTATTGCTAAATTTTACGATGAAGGTAAATTATGGTATGAGACAGAGTTTAAAAATGGTGAAATTGATGGAGCCCAAAAGGAGTATTATCCAAATGGTCGCTTGAAATCAAAGAAGATTTATAAGAATGGAAAATTGGTTGAGTGAAAGTTCCATATAGAATAAGCTTAATTATAAAATGATTGTTATATGATAAAAAAAGAGGAAGTTATACATTCCTCTTTTTTCTTTTAAATTTAATTTTAAAACCTAATATACGTAATATTTTATAGTTATATTCATTTCTTACAGATAATATATATTCTATGAATCTAATATCTTTTCTGAATTTTATTTTTATGCCGAAAATGGTAACTACTTTATATTTTTTTGTTGGAGTCGTTAATCCTTTTATGGAAAATATCCTTTCTAATTTATGGTGGTATTTGAATTGATTATAGAAATTATTATTGTTGTTAGGATACGAAGTTTTTACATTCATTAGATTCATTAATATTTCTTCATAGAATGGAGTTTTTCTTGCATATTCCCACCAGATATTAGCGAAAGAATTATGTATATTTTTCCAAGGTTTTTCATGAGAGGTATAATGAATAATTGCAGGTATCATATCGTACTCTTCATATAAACTTAAAATATTATTTGGTAATGTATGTTTATAGCTGTCATTTATACTATGAAATTTAATATCCCATGGAAAATTCCATATTGTAGGAAGTTTATAATAATTGTTTTGGAATGCTACATTTAAAACATTTTGGTCATGGAAGAATTTAGTATTATTTTGGGCCAAATTAATTAAATAATCCAATTCAATATTATTGAATTTACCAATATCAATAATCATCACACCAGAATTAAAATAAGTTTTTTGATTGCTAAAGTTAAAATTATCTTTCATATATTTTTTGAAATGCTTCCAAGTTACTTGATTAAAGCCAGTCATGTATAATGAATTAGAAATCATTACATCTGGTACAGCTGCAATTGGATATTCTTTTATATCCATAAGAAATAGTTCTGCTACATCCCTAGTTAAAACCAAATCACAATCTAAATATAGTATTTTTTTATACTTAGAAAAAATTTTACCGACAAACAATCTAAAATATGCAGAAATTGTAAGATGATTAGTTGTAAATAGTTTATCTAAATTAAAATCTTTAATATATTTTGCCATATTAAAAAAGCGGATAGAGATATTTGGAAGTTCTCTACACATAGATAAAATAAAGTATTTTTGGAAATAAGAAATATCTTGATATAAAATTACAATATCATAATTGTTGTTTAATGAGCTGTTTTCAATAATTGATTGTAGAGTTATACTTAGATAAGGTATATAATTTTTGTCGCAATTAAAACAAATTGTTATAGCATTTGTATATTTAGGAGTCGGATATTCTATTTCATAATTCTCAAAAGCATTCCATAAATAATAATTTTTTTTAATAATATTATTATATTCATGAGATTCATTGTCACATAATCTAATGTCTTTAATGTCAAATTGTGATAAAAAACTTGCACATTTGTCGATAAATATTTTTTTGTAACTCCAATCTTCTTTTTTAAAACAATTGATTAACCATCTAAAATTTGAAAGGTAAGATTTTATATATACTTTTTTATATTCCTTCCATTTATTATTTTTTTGTAAATCATTATAAATTAATTCTCTTACTTTAAGAGTGTCAAAAATTGATGTACTAGTTTTTGTATATATTTCTCCTAAAAAGCTGCCTTCATGACGTAAATAATTAGTTAATTTTTTACGATAAAAATAAATATAGTTTGCTCTTGTAATACAAAACCAATAAAAACCAACATCTTCATACTGTAATTTTTCAGGAAATTTAAGATTGTTATCATCAATGAAAGTTTTTCTAAATATTTTATTCCAGCAATCTACATCAATCAGTTTGTAAGCCATTGCTGGTTTAACTTTAATTTTTCCTTTGAAATGCATTTTTAAATAAGTAGCATCTGATGCTTTAAGTTCTTCATAGGCATCATATATAATATTGGTATCAAAACAAGCTATATCTATGTCTTTATATTTTTCCATTAAATTATACATTTCCTCGCAACAATTAGGTTCGTAGAAATCATCAGAGTCTAAAAACTGAATATACTTTCCTCTGGCAATTTCTAGGCCTCTATTACGAGCACTGCCTTGACCACTATTTTTTTGATTGAGAATAATAATACGGTTGTCTCTTTGATTATATTTTTCTAAAATTTTATCACAATTATCTTTAGATCCATCATTGATACATATTATTTCAATATCTTTTAATGTTTGATTAATTAAAGAATCTAGACATCTTGGTAAATATTTTTCTACATTATATACTGGAACAATGATTGAAATTTTAGGAGATGTTCTTTTTGTTGATTTATTTTTTATTGTTTTATTTGTCATATTTTATCTTCCAATTCCTTTATAGTTAAATCCGTTAGTTGATGCATTTTCAATATCAATCAGATTTCTGCAATCAATAATATTTTTATTACGCATAAGTTTTGCGACTTTGTTTAAATCCAAATTTTTGAATTCTTCCCATTCTGTTAAAATAGCTAACACATTAGCATCTTTTAAAGCTTCATACATATTGTCTGCATAATTTATTTTATCGCCAAGCAATATTTTTGCTGTGTTCATTGCCTTTGGATCAAATGCTGTAATTTTTGCACCTGATTTTAATAACTCGCAAACTATATCCATTGCAGGACTTTCGCGACAATCATCAGTTCCATTCTTGAATGCCAAACCTAAAACTGCAATCTTTACATTTTCAATACCTTTAACCGAGTTTAAGATTCTGTCTGCCATTTCTTTTTTACGTTTTATATTTCCATTAATAGCAGCACTGATTAAAGTCATATCTACGTTATTTTGACGTGCCATATACTCCATTGCCATAGTGTCCTTTGGAAAACATGAACCACCATACCCAGGACCAGGATTTAAAAATTTTGGACCAATTCTACTATCTAATCCCATACCCTTTGCAACTTCATAAATATCTGCACCAGTTTTTTCACAGAAGTTAGCCATTTCATTTATATAATGTATTTTTATAGCTAAGAAAGAATTTGAGGCATACTTTATAACTTCACTTGAACGACGTTTAACAAATAACATATTTGTTTTATTTTCAAAAGATTTATATAATTCTTTTATTACATTACAAGCTCTTTCTGTATTTGCACCAACAACAATTCTGTCTGGATTAAAGAAGTCATGAACAGCAAAACCTTCACGTAAAAATTCTGGTAAAGATACAACATCAAAATCGGCTTTTGGATTTTTCTTTTTAATTAAATTTTCAATATCATCACCTGTTCCAACTGGAACAGTAGATTTTGTTGCAATTACAGTATATCCTTGTAAATGCTCAGCCAATTCAGTTGCAGCAGCATGGATGTATTTCATATCTGCTTCGTGTGTGACAGGATGAGGAGGAGTCCCAACAGCAATGATTACTATGTCTGCATTTTCAATACCTTCTTTCATAGAAGTTGTAAATTTGATATGTCCTTCTTTTATATTCTTATGAAAAAGTTCTTCCAAACCATCTTCGTAAAGTGTAATTTTTCCATTTTTTAAAGCGTCTATTTTTGATTGCTCTCTATCTATGCAAATTACATTGTGTCCAAGTTCTGCTAAACCAACACCAGTTGGAAGTCCAACATATCCAGTTCCTATTATTCCTACTTTCATTTTTAATCCTTTCTAAATAAATTTATTTGAGTTTTAAAATATTGAATAGTCTTGTCTAATCCTTCATTTAATTGAATTTTTGGTGTCCAATTAAGTTTGGTTTGTGCCAAAGTAATATCTGGTTTTCTTTGTGTTGGATCATCTGATGGTAAATCTTTGTAAATAACTTTTGAATTATTTCCAATTTTATTGATTACCATTTCTGCTAATTCTTTTATTGTGAATTCATTTGGATTTCCTATATTTACAGGTCCTGTAAATCCTTTTTCTGAATTCATCATACGAATAATTACTTCAATTAAATCATCAACATAACAAAATGAACGAGTTTGATGACCATCACCATATATGGTAATATTTTGTCCCGATAATGCTTGACATATGAAGTTTGAAATGACACGACCATCATTTGGATTCATTTTAGGTCCATAAGTATTAAAAATACGAACAACCTTTATATCAACCTCTTCTTGTCTGTGATAGTCAAAGAATAAAGATTCAGCACATCGTTTTCCTTCATCATAACAGGCACGAATACCGATAGGATTTACATTACCACGGTAGTTTTCTGTTTGTGGATGGACAATAGGTTCCCCATAAATTTCTGATGTTGATGTTTGAAGAATTGTTGCATTGTGTTTTTTTGCTAATTCAAGCATATTGATTGTACCCAGTACACAAGTTTTTGTAGTTTTTATAGAGTATTTTCCTTGATATGCTGGTGGTGAAGCAGGGCAGGCCATATTGTAAATTTGGTTTATATGTTCATCAATTTCCAATGGTTCACAAATATCATGCTTAATAAAAGTAAAGTTTGGATTATCAATAATGCTTTTTACATTATCAAGTCTTCCAGTATAGTTATTATCAATACAAATAACTTTATTTCCTTCATTAATAAGTCTTATACACAAATTTGAACCTAAAAAACCAGTTCCTCCTGTAACTAAAATTGTTTTCATTTTTCCTCCACATAATTTATTATTTCATTTAAAAAGTTTTTATATTCTGTATCAATATTTTTATTTTGAATAAAAATTTTAACTAATGATAAAATTGTGTTTTTATCCTTTAAATTTGATAGTCTTTCTTTTGCGTAATCTATATTAAAAATCATCAGAATATCCTTGTAATAAAAATAAATATTTTCCAAGATAGTGAAAATTTGAATAGTTTATTTAATGGCGAATGCCAAAGATATAATTGTTTTTTTAAGCCATGAGTATGGTAATAAATTTTTTGAGTTTTATTTTTTAAAAGTTTTCTTAATAAATCGTTTGTTATATTTTCATTTAATATTAAATTTTCAAATTCTTTAATATCTTTTAATTCAAATGATTTCTTTCTACATATTGTGAAAATAGTATCTATTATTGGGACTTGTATATTACAATTTTTTCTTATTGCTTCAATTTGAGCGGTTAAAGATTTTGTAATCTGAATATCGTGCATTTTGTGCGAGATATTTTCTTTATGCTTTCTATATATAACTAATTTTTTATTTAAAATTTCAAATTTTGTTTTTCCAATTAAATCTAACCATAAAGCATAATCCTCGGCAGGAACATATTCTGTTCTATAGAAAATATTATTTTTTATTAAAATATTTTTACGAAGCATTATAGTTGATTGGCAAAAAGTACAACCTTTAAAAAGAAGATGTTCAACAATTTCATCATTTTTATAAATATTTTTTCCAAAAATTTTTTGATTTTTCCCTTTGATAGTATAACTTGTTCCTAAGCAACCTATTTGTTTATTTTGTTCTAAGAATTTATATTGTGTGGCTAATCTTTTAGGTAGTGAAATATCATCAGAATCCATAAATGCGAGATATTTGCTATTTGATTTTGATATTGCAAAATTTCTTGCAGTTGCCGCACCTAAATTTTTATTTAATCTATAATATTTAATACGTGTATCATTATATGAAGAAACTATTTCTTTTATATATTTATCAGAGCAATCATCAACAATAATTAATTCAAAATTTTTAAAAGTTTGGTTTAAAATACTTTCAATAGCTTTACGAAAATATTCTTCTTTTGTATTATATACAGGCATTACAACACTAATGTCTTTCATTTTTACCTCTTAAAAGCAAGGGACATATCAATAATTGAATTTGAATAAGGTTTTTTATAGAGATATGTCCCTTATACGGTTTTGTTAAATTTAAACGTTCCTTTTTTTTGAACACTCCGATTCGGTATATTTTATGTAATATTTATTATTATAAAATGGGATTTTTATTAGGATAATCAATGATTTACCCCCCCCCTTGACTTTTATTCTAAATTAGAATATATTTTAATAGTTTCGTTCAAAAAAAAGGAAGGTTATTTTTGAACACTGTAATTTCTCTTTTTATCCTGTAAATACAAATAATTATGTGCATTTTCAAATATCCCTATTTTGAATACTTATCTTGATATGGGATTATATTCTATATCTGAAATAAGAATAAAAAGAGGAGTATGAAAATGAAAAAAACTATTAAAGAAGTTGTAGATGAAATTCAAAATAGGGAATATATTTTACCTACTATTCAACGTAATTTCGTTTGGAAACCTGAAGATATTGAATGTTTATTTGATTCTATCTTACGTGGGTATCCATTTGGAATTTTCTTGTTCTGGAAAATGAATGAAAAAATTCGTGAAAATTATCGTTTTTATGAATTTTGTGAAGATTATATTCAAGGAGAAGCTCAAACACAATTAAATTGCCCTTTAGCAACAGGTTGTAAATATGGTATTTTAGATGGGCAACAACGTTTAACTTCAATGTGCGTTGCATTAAAAGGATCTTATACATATGCTAGGAGTTCAAATTCATTAGTAAAACGCAAATTTTATTTTAATTTGTTAAATAACCAAGAACCTTCTGATTTTAAATTTGAATTTAAATTTCTATCTGATAGAGAACTAGAAAGGGATAGAAAAAATTATTGGTATTTAGTAAATAATATTTTAAATACTTCTGTTTGGCCATCTGTAGCATCAGCTAATAAAGTTTATCAAACCTTAAAAGAGGGAATTAAAACAAACGATGAATTACTTGCAAAATTTAAAGAGCAAGAATTTGATATTGTTGAAAAGCTTGCTGCTCTTTATAATTGTATATGTTATGAAAAACTTGTTAATATAACAGAAATAACTTCCGAAGATGAAAATGAAGTTTTGGATATTTTTGTTAGGTTAAATAACCAAGGCAAACCTCTTTCTCGTACAGATTTTATATTTTCTAAAATTGTTGCAGTGTGGAGTAATGCTCGTGAAGAAATTGAAAATTTGCAACAACATGATAGTATTAAAAAATTTAATATTTTTAATAAAGATATGATTATGAGGGTATGTTTAGCTATTGCAAACAAATCAACAGTTTCAAAATTAACTATATCAAGTTTAGATGTTAAAACTATTGAAATAATACAACGTAATTGGGATAAAATAAAAGATGCAATTATTAATACAGCCGAATTATTAAACAATTTGGGATATGATTCTGAAAAAATATCTTCTACAAATGCTATTATTCCTATAGTTTGTTTCTTATATAATGGTGGACGTTGGAAATATCGCGGTAATTTACCCCCTGATTTTTATGATATTCGTAAATATTTATCCGTTATTAAAATTAAACTAATTTTCTCAGGTCAAACTATAACAAAATTAAATAATATTCTTTCTATTATACAAGAAAATAATGAACGTCCTTTTTCTGTTTTACTTAATAATGAAATGTTTAGTGTTACAAAAAAAGATATTGATAATGCTTTATTGTCTACAAAAGGATCAGAAGCATTCCCTATTTTATCACTTCTTTATGATAAAAAATATGATGAATGCGATTTTGTACAGGATCATATGCATCCTATTTCAAAATTTTCTAGGAGACAAACCTTTTCAGATAATAATGTTCCTGCTGATAAGATGAAGGAATGGGCAAAGATGGCTGATACTTTACCTAATTTACAAATCTTAAAAAAGGATGAAAATCTTTATAAGGCAGATAAATATTTTGAAGATTGGGTTAATGAGGTATATCCAACTGAATCAAGAAAAAATAATTATTTAAAAGAAACCTATTTATCAAATGAAATTCCATTAGGTTTTGCTGATTTTGAAACTTTTTATGAGGAACGAAAAAAAAATATTGATACAAAAATTAATGGAATTATTTGATATTAAGGAATAATATACATAAGTATTATTAATATTTAACAACCCACCAGTTATACTGATGGGTTTATTATTGAATATATAATTTTATTAAAAAAATTTACCCATTCTTTTTACGTCTTAGGTTTTCCCAATAATCAAGGCGTTTTTTTATTTCACGTTCAAAGCCACGTTCTTTTGGGCTATAAAATTTTTGGCGTTTCATATTGTCTGGGAAATAGTTTTGACCAGAAAAGCCGTCCTTTGTGTCGGGGTCGTAAATATACCCCTCTCCAAAGCCCTGCTGTTTCATCAACTTTGTTGGGGCATTGATTATGTGCATAGGTGGATTTAGGGAGCCAGTTGCCTTTGCCGTAGCAAATGCGTTTTGCCATGCGACCTCGCTTGCATTAGATTTTGGTGCGGTTGCCAGGTATATGACAAGGGAGGCAACTGCTAAATCGCCCTCTGGTGAGCCAAGTCTTTCATAGGCTTGCCATGCATTTATTGCATAAGGAAGGGCGTGAGGGTCAGCAATACCAACATCTTCCACCGCAAAGCGAGTAAGACGGCGAAGGATATATTTTACATCTTCGCCACCAGCAATCATTCTGGCGAGCCAGTAAAGTCCCGCGTCCACATCTGAACCACGAAGGGATTTATGGAGTGCGGAAATAAGGCTGTAATGAGCGTCGCCCATTTTATCATAGTTAGGAAGGCGGGTTTGTATAACCTTTGGAAGCATCTCTTCATCAATGATTTTACCGTTTGAAAAGTCGTAAATCATTTCAATCATATTTATCAAATAACGACCGTCTCCGTCCGATATTGCGATAAGGTTATTTCTTGCCGTATCGGTTATGGGGAGTTTTGCACCTACTACCTCCTCCGCCCGTTCTATAAGTCGGTTTAGGGCTTCCTCATTTAACCGTTTCAAGATGATAACTTGACAACGGGAAATAAGCGCGGAGTTAAGCTCAAACGAAGGGTTTTCGGTTGTTGCACCGATAAGGGTTATTGTGCCGTCCTCCACATAAGGGAGGAAGCTGTCCTGCTGTGCCTTATTAAAACGATGGATTTCATCAACAAAAAGGATTGTGCGTTTGCCGACATTCCTTAAACTTATGGCATCGGCGAAGACTTTTTTTAAATCGGCAACACCAGAAAAAACTGCGGAAAGCATTACAAACTCTGCATCGGCATATTTTGCCACCAATTTTGCAATGGTTGTTTTACCACAACCTGGTGGTCCCCATAAAATCATAGACTTTATATTACCACTTTTAAGCTCGTTTGTGATGATACCGTCATCGCCCAAAATATGCTCCTGCCCTACTACATCAGCAAGGCTGTCAGCACGAAGTCGTTCGGCAAGTGGTGTTCCTATCTTTGTTTCAAAAAGCTCAGTCATAAAAATACCTTTCCCCCATATTATAAAGCAAAAATAAATAATTGCAAGGGTTAAATGTTCTTATTTTGTTTCACGTGAAACATTTTGGCGTATATCCCTGTAAATTCAAATATTTAATTTTCAGCTTTTTGTAATATTTTGAAATAATTCTTGTATTGAGGTTTGGGGAGTTCAAAGTTAAAATATTTTATGAAATAAAGATAAGGGAAATATTATGAGTTTTAAAAATGTTGAAATTCACCCTACTTCTATGGTAGATGAAAATGCTCAAATTGGTGAGGGAACAAAGATTGGTCCTTGGTGTATAATTGGTCCAAATGTTAAGATTGGTAAAAATAATCGTTTGAAATCAAATGTTATTATTGAAGGTAAAACTACTATCGGTGATAATAATCTTATACATCAATTTGTGGTAATTGGAAACAAGTCCCACGATTTGAAATTTACTGAGGAACAGGCAACTACCGTTACAATTGGAAATAATTGTGATATTCGCGAATTTACAAATATTCATGCGGGAACTCCGAATGGTCCAAGGGGGACTTGGATTGGAAACAATGTGTTTTTGATGAGTCATACTCATATTGGACATGATTGTGAAGTTCACGATTTCGCCCTTCTTTCGCAGGCAACAACCCTTGGTGGGGAGGTTTATATTTATCCGCATGCGATTATTGGCGGAAAGACTGCTATACATCAATTTTGCAGTATTGGGCAATATGCAATACTTGGCGGTTGTTCAAAGATTACGCAAGACGTTATACCTTTTTCAATGAGTGATGGTAATCCGCAAAGTTTGGATGGACTTAACCTTGTCGGACTTAAAAGGAATAATTTTTCAACCGAGGATATAAGGACTATAAAGGAAATATACAAAGATTTGTTTATGAGTGATGAGCTTATTTGGACGGAGCGTGTTGCGACTGCAAAGGAAGTATATAAAAACTCCGATGTTGCAATGCAGATAATTGACTTTATTGAAAACAAATCTCGTCGTATTATTTGTAAACCTCGTCAAAGATTTAACAAAGAAGAAGCCCAAAGTTAAATGAAAAAATTCGGTCTTATTGCTGGGGACAGAAATCTTCCGTTTGCGGTTCGTGAATGGGCAATAAAAAATCATATTGATTTATATGTCGCGGGGATAAAGGGTTGTGTTGATATGAACCTTTTTGATGAGATGAAAAAATCTCATTATATAATTCCTCATTTATCACAGCTTTCAAAAGTAATTAAGTTTTTTAAGAAAAATGATGTGAGTGAAATTGTGCTTGCTGGTGGAGTGAATAGTTCCTCTGTTCGTATAACATTTGATGTAATAAGGCTTTTTTCAAAACTTCTATTTATGAAAAACAAGTATGATGGAATTTTGCGACTTGTAATTGCCGAGTTTGAAAAAAACGGGATAAAGGTTGTTGGTGTTGATGAGATTTTAACTGACAGCATTATAAAAAAGGGGGTATTGACTGCGACAAAACCTACAAAGAAAGAGATGCAGGAGATAAAGGATAACTTGAAAGGTGCCTTTGATGTTGCGAGTCGTGATGTGGGGCAATCGGTGATTGTCTTTGATGGTCGTATTATTGCGGAAGAAAGTTTTAAGGGAACGGATGAGCTTATTTCACGGGCATCAAAAATAACAAATGGTAAAGGTGGAATACTTATCAAAGTATTAAAACCACATCAAGAAAGGCGAGCAGATTTGCCAGTCATTGGTGTAAAGACTATTCTTAACCTTTCGGATAATGGATTTTCGGGAATTGCGATTGATGCGGACAATGCGATATTTGAGGACAAGGAAGCTGTTCTTAAACTTGCAAATGATAAGAATATTTTCATAATTGGGGTATAAAAAAATCCCAACTTCAAGAGGAGGTTGAGAAGTAAGAGATTTTTTTAATCAGAAAAAATTATGCTTTCTTTGTTGTAAATCCAGCAAATTTCTTCTTAAACTTATCAGCAGCACCACCACCAATATCCTTTACATTTCTTTTTCCAGTCCATGCAGGATGTGTGTTTGGATCAATATCCAATTTTAATGGTTCTTTTCTGTCCAAAGTGGAGCGCATTTTAACAACTTCACCAGTTGTAAGAATAACATCGTATTCGTTATATTTAGGATGGATTCCAGCTTTCATAATAAATTCCTTTTATTTTTTTTGACATTTAATGTGATGTATTATAATATATAAAAATAATATTTCAAGTAAAAAATAAGGTTTTTGGAGATGAGGACTATTTTTGTTATATCTGGCCCTACAAATACTGGTAAAACTACTGTTGTAGAAAGGCTTTTAGAGAGTAATTTGGGGTTGACTAGGGTTATTACCTCTACTTCTCGTGCGCCAAGGAAAAATGAGGTTAATGATGTGGACTATCATTTCTTTTCACGGGAAGAATTTGAGGAAAAAATTAAAAACAATGAATTTTTTGAATGGGCGAATGTTTATAATGACTACAAAGGGATTTTGAAAACTTCACTTTATGATGATATACCAGATGATAAAAACATTATAATTACACTTAATATTCAAGGATTTTTAAGTATAAAGGAAAATATTGATAAAAATATTTACAGGATTGTTGGGATTTTTATTTCTCCGCCGTCTATGGAAGAGCTTAAAAATCGTATGGAAAAGCGTGGGGATAAGGAAAGCGATGCAGAGCTTAGATTTTCCGTTGCGACAGAAGAAATAAACAGCAGATTCCTTTATGATTACAATGTTGTAAATGACGACCTTGATAAATGTGTAAATGAGATTAAAGAAATTATAAAAAAAGAAGACCTTATATCCTAAGGTCTTTCAAGCTCTACTTTATCCGATTTTTTATTAGTCATAAATATGCCGACTATTACCAAAAGTCCGCCGTAAATTTGTGCGGGATAGATATTTTCGCCAAGTAAAAAATATGCCTCAACTGAGCTAAATACTGGCATAAGGTAGTATATCATACTTGATTTAAGGGAGCCAATTTTATCAAGTGCGAAATTCCAAAAAAGGTATGCGAGTATTGAATTAAAGATACCCATATAAAGCAAGGTCCATATTTCAAGCGATGTCCAATTGCAAATAGGACTTTTGATATTATCATAAATAAAAAGTGGAAGTATTATTATTGTTGCAAGGAATATTGTGAATGAAAGGGATGTAAGTTGACTAATTCCCTTTGGTCGGAATTTTGAAATTACGCTGTATATAGCAAAGGAAAGGGCAAGAAGGCTCATCCAAAAATCGCCTATTTGCAACTTTAAATCTCCTATCATTAAAAATTGTCCGTGAACTATTATTGTGATGACTCCGATAAATGAAATAAGGATTCCGAAATATTGAAATTTTGATATATATTCATGCAAAAATATACGTGAAAGAATGACTATAAAAACTGGTCCCATTACTCCGATTAAGGACATTTCAACGGCGGAGATTGTTCGGCCTGCGTAATATGAAAATGTGTTCATTAAAACTATACCCGTTAAGGATAACCAGAACAAAATTTTAAAATTTTTGGTGATGATGTCCCAATCCTTTATTACTTGTTTTATTGTGAATGGAAGTAAAACGATTGACGCAAAAAACCAACGGTAAAATGATATTTGCCATGGTGTAAATGTGTCTGCGAAATAGCGGGCGACTATGACATTGAAGCTCCAAAATAGGACTGCAAGAATTGCGTATAAATACCCCATAATTATTGTTTTAAGATTTGTCATAACGTCCTCCTATTGCCTTATAAAATGTGATTATATCCTTATATAAATTTGCATTGGAATTTATCATATTTGTTTGGGCTTCCAATCTGTTTTGTTCGGAATTTAAAACATCTGTGTATTCAACCAAACCCATCATATATTTTTTCCACATAAGAGAAGAAACCTCGTTCATTTTTTGATATGCCATAATTGCGGATTTATTTCTTTCAAACTCTTTATCAAGGGCGGTGATTGCATTTTTAAGTTCGGCCGTGGCATTAAGCAATGTTTTTTCGTAGTTCACCAAAGCCTCATCACGTTTTAATTTTTGAAGTTCTATATTATTTTTCAATTGGAAAAAGTGGAAAATAGGTTGTGTTATTTGTGGGACAAGGGCGTGTCCTATACTGTCATGTTCAATTAAGTTAGAAAATTTTTGCGACTGGAATCCAAAAAATCCAGAAAGTGAGATTTTAGGATAGACATTTGCAACGGCAACACCAATTTGTGCATTTTGGGAAATTAATTCCTCCTCTGCCATTTTTACATCTGGACGATTTCGTATTACATCAATTGGAAGGTCATAAAGTTTTTCCACATCGTAATTTAAAACTTTATTTACAAGATTTTCTTCATCAGATTTTAACATATCATCCAATGTTTCAGGAAGACGGCCAAGAAGAACGGCAAGAGAGTTTTTATACATATCACGATTGTATTCAAGTTCTGGGATTTGCATTTTCATATTTTCAAGTAAGTATCGGGATTGTGCGAGTGTCATTTCATCAATTAAATCCGCAGCGTATTTTTCAGAAATGATAGTATAGGCGTCTTCTTGAAGTGTGACATTTTCCTTCATATTTTTCAAATTTTGCTCTGTTGCACGTAAATTTATATACTGGGTTGCAACATCACTTAACAAAGATACATTTATATATTTAAGGTTTTCCAGCATTGCTCTATACTGTGCCTTTGATGATTCAATTTGACGACGGATACCGCCGAAAATATCAATCTCCCATGACATATCTATACCGAATTGATAGTAATCAGAATTGATAAGTGTTTCCATATTTTTACTGTTGTTTACATAATTATATTTTGCGGAGGCATCAAACATAGGAAGAAAAGCTTTGTTATCAATATTCAAAACAGCCCTTGCCTGTTTAAGTTTTAAAATTGCAATTCGTATAGTTGGACTGGATTTTAATGCTTCCTCAGTCAAAGTATTTAAGACTTCATCATCCAAATCAGAAAGGGCAAAATCATTTCTTTTTTCATTCGGATGAAGGCTTAATGACGAAGCTATATCAACATCGGGAAAGACATCAGTCCTTTTGTAATCAGGACCAACAGAACAAGAAAATATCAGTAAAGAAGAAAATATGAAGATTAATTTTTTGTTCATTTTGCCTCCTTTGTATTTTTATATTTATTTGGGGCAAGTTTTACACGGGCGGTATCAAAAATTGCAAACAAAGTTGGTATAAAAATTATACCTATAAATGTTGCAATTAACATTCCGTAAAACACACTTGCACCCATAGAAATTTGGCTGGCAGCACCTGCTCCCTTTGTAAATAACATAGGAAGAACGCCNAGTATAAAAGTGAATGCTGTCATTAAAACGGCACGGTAGCGTTCGCCTGCGGCCTCCACNGATGATTTTAANATGTCGTATCCTTTTTCACGATTATCAAGTGCAAACTCCACAATCAAAATTGCNTTTTTACTTGCAAGTCCGATTAAAAGGACAAGTCCGAGTTGGGCGTAAATACTTAGTGGTAATCCCATTAAAAGAAGACCNGCCAATGCTCCCATAATTGCNAATATAGTTGANAACATAACTGAAAATGCGATTANGAAACTTTCGTATAATGCGACAAGGAAAAGGTANCCGAATATTGCGGCAAGGGATATTAAGATTACGATTANNCCCCTTGTTTGNACCTCCTGTAATGTTAATCCTGTCCATGATATGGAGTAATCTGTTCCCAAAACTTTTGCAAGTTTTTCAACCTCGGAAATGGCAGTTCCACTACTNACANNTTGTTCTGCCTCCGCCGTGATACCAGCACTTAGGTATTGATTAAAGCGGTAGTAGATTTTAGGACTTAGTGTAAANGAAAGNTCNGCAAAATCCTTTACCTGAACAAACTTTGATGCNGAATTTTTTATGAAAAGNTTTTTAATATCGTCAAATGATTTTCTGTATCCTTCCTCCGCTTGGACTATGACTTTATTTACTTGACCAAGAAGGACAACGTTGTTGACATAGGTTGAGGCAAGACTGCTACTTAATGCACGGAAAAACGAAGATAGAGGAACATCAAGNGANGCGAGTTTTGTCCTGTCTATATCAAGATANATNTGTGGGGTTGCNGCNACNAATGGCGANAATGCGTATCTGAAAAGTGGNGATTGATTTATTTCCATTAATAATTTTTGCATAGCNTTAAANAAATCNTTTGCNGTTANNTCTTGGTTTNTTGCATTAAGTTGGAATGAAATACCACTGCTGTTTCCGACACCTGGGATTGATGGAAGGGNATAAAAATCAATNCNNTCACCAACNTTGCCTGAATANTCTTTTCGTATTGTATTCATAATGGATTGTAGGGAAAGATTTTTAGATGTTCGGTCGTCCCATGGGGCAAGTCCTATGACGCCCATACCNATATTTTCACCACTTCCACCNAGCATAGAATTTCCAGATATGCCGATAAAGAAATNNACACCNTCAACTTTTAAAATTTTNTTTGCCATATCNGAAATTACTTTCTTTGTTTTATTGACGCTGTCGGTATCGGAAAGTTGGATATTNCTGAAAATAATACCTTGGTCTTCATCAGGAATAAATGATGTTGGAGTTATGTAAAAAAGCAANCCTATAATTCCACAAACAAGGAATAAAATCANNATTGAAAGTTTCATTTTTTTACAAAANTATTCTGCGANAACCATATATTTATTTTTTGTGTATTCAAGTGAATTATTGAACCATTCAAATTTTTCCCTTATTTTCATATCAAAATTGCTTTCCACACCCTTTTGAAGGAAGATTGCACATAGGGCTGGACTTAATGTCAAAGCATTAACGGAAGAAAAACTTACNGCGGTAGAAATTGTGATTGCGAATTGTTTATATATCTCTCCTGTTAAGCCTGCCATTAAACCGACAGGAACNAATATTGCAAGAAGGACAAGNGTTGTTGCAATGATNGCTCCTGTGATTTCCTGCATCGCTGTAATAGATGCGGTTGTTGAATCCATATTTTTATATTTCATAAGATACTGGACGCGTTCCACAACGACGATTGCGTCATCAACGACAAGACCGATTGCAAGAATCATTGCAAACAAAGTTAAAATATTTATATTNAAACCAAAGACATAAAGAGNNGCNAAAGTGGTAATTAAAGATACTGGGATTGTAATTGTTGGGATAAGGACNGCATATATATTTTGAAGGAANATAAACACCACCGCAACCACCAAAACAAAAGTTAAAATAAGGGTATAAACTATACTTGAAATAGAAGCGGTGACGAACTTTGTNGAATCATANGCAACGGCGAACTCCATATCTTCGGGAAAAGATTCNGATAATATTTTCATCTCTTTTTGAATATTTTTCATTATGTTAAGGCTGTTTGTATTTGGGGATTGNGAAAGTCNCAAAATAACGGCTGGGGAATCATTAAATGTCGCACTTATNTTATAGCTGTCTGCACCTATATCTACACGGGCGACATCGCCAAGGCGGACTATACCTCCATCGGGACTTGTTGCAACGATGATATTTTCAAATTCCTCTGGTGTGCTTAAAAGTCCCTTTGCAGAAAGAGTTAAAACCATTTCTGTATTATCGGAATTTGGTGCGGAACCTATACTTCCCATTGAGGATTGGATATTTTGCTCGCTTATAGCATTTACTATATCATTACTTGTAAGACCGAGTGAGGTCATCTTATCTGGGTTTATCCAAACACGGATACTGTATTGTGGACCATAGACATTTACATCACTGACCCCACTTACACGGGAAAGAGGATTTACCAAATTCGTGTATGCAAAATTACTTAAATATAAACTAGAATAAGTATTATTTGGAGAACGTAAAACAAGCATACCCAAAATATTTGACGATTGTGTGCGGACATTTAAGCCCTCTTTATTAACTATATCAGGAAGGGTTGAGGTGATTTGTTGGATACGGTTTTGCACCTTTACCTGTGCCATATCTGGATCAACACCTATATCAAAAGTGATAGTCAATTTATACTTACCGCTGTCATCGGAATTTGATGACATATAAAGCATACCATCAACTCCGTTTATGGCATTTTCTATTGGTATGGCGACCATATCTTCCACCACAGAGGCATTTGCTCCTGGGTATGTTGCATCAACAATTATTTGCGGTGGAGTTATTTCTGGGTATTGGGAAACTGGCAAAACTGCGATTGCCATAAGTCCGAATAAAACCATTGCAAGAGCGATGACTATTGCAAAGCGTGGGTGTTTTATAAAGAATGCGGAAAAGTTCATTTGGGGTTCCTACTTTTGAATGGGGGTTGCGTTTACATCCTTTATTAAATCAGATGGAGATAATTTATTTATGATAAGGTTATCACCTTCCAATAATCCATTTGTGATAATAAAGTTTGTTTCAAATTGATTGCCAAGATTTACAAAAACTTTTTGTGGTTTGTTGTTTTCGCCAACTATGTAAACATAGCTTTCTCCGTCCTGTAAATAAACAGAGCTTTGTGGAACAAGAATTACATTCTTTAAATCTTTTTCCATTATAACATCAACATAGGCATTAGTGTATAAAACTTTGTTTGGGTTTTCAAAGTCAGCGAATACTCGGACGGAACTTGTTGATGCAGAAACTTCGTTGTCCCAATATTTTACCTTGCCAACTTTATCAAAAATCATTCCATTTGAAAGACGGAGTAAAACTTTCCAATCGGAAAATGGTTTCTTTTTACCTGCTAATTTTACCTCATCAATATATTCTTTATCAGAGATGGAAAAGGTAACCCTTATTGGATTATATTGTATGATTTTTAAAAGGGCTTGACCCTGTGGTGAAACATAATCGCCCTTTGTAATATCAACATCGCCGACTATACCTGAAATGGTTGCCTTTATCACAGTATAGTTGTAATCAATTTTCGCCTTTTCATAATTTGCGATTGCTTGGGCGAGTTCTGCTTCGGCCGAAAGAAAAGAAGTTTTTGCATTATCAAGGTCGGTTTTGGATACGGCACGAGCGCCTGCATTTGTCATACGTTCATAGTAAAGTTTTGCATTTTCCATAGAGGCTTTTGCCTGTAAAACTTGGGCATAGGTGGCATCAAGTGCGGCCTTATACTCGTCTTGTTTTAAAATAAAAAGAATGTCGTTTGTTTTTACATCTTCGCCACCTTTGACCTTTACTTTTTCAATGAAGCCAGAAATGAATGGACGAACATCAACTGAATTAATAGGAGTAATAAAGCCAACATATTTTTTTTGGATTGTAATATCTTTTGGTTCTATCTTTAATGTGTTTACAGATATAGTTTTGCTTTGGATAACAGGTTGCGTTTTTTTATGAAAATGAAAGTATGTATAAACGATACCACCTATTATCACAACTGCCAAAAGTATCCACCAAAAATTATGATTTGTTTTTTCTTTTTTTACTTTTAATTCGTTCATGGTCTTTACTCCCTCCCTTAGTTGATAATCAACTATAATCAAGATACAAAAATAAAATATACTCTGCAATAATCAGATATTCCTAAGAAATATAGGATTGATTATATTCTTAAAATACAGTATAATATTTTGAGTTAAATGAAAGGTTATTATAATGAAAATCGGTATTGATATTGACAATGTAATTTCAAATTTTAATGATGAATTATTTCGTGAATTTATGAAGCATAATAAAGAACTTGGGTTTTCTGATGAAATAAATTATGGGGCTGAATATATAACTCATGGTATGTTTAATTGGGGTGATGATGAGGTTAATACATTTTATAAAAACAATATTGAAAGAATTATGCGGAATTTGAATCTTATTAGTGGGGCGAAGGAATACATTGATAAATTAAAAAATGACGGACATAGTATTTACATTATTACAGGCAGGAACAATC
>JAAVBN010000005.1 GCA_014803545.1 bacterium
AAGAATACGAAAATCGTCTTTCTATGAATCTTAATTCATACCTTGCGCTTTATCCACAACCTTTGTTTGTGCGTGATGTGAATATATTAAGACAAAATGGCATTACCCCAGAAAAGGCAGAATACCTAGCCCGTTATTTTGCGGATATTCCAATCCCTGAAAATAAAAGTGATAAAAAAATCTTGGATACAGCATTAAGTCAAGCTGAAACCCATATGAAAGATATTCTTCCATACAGAGTAGGAATCCCAGTCGGAAAAATGGGTATAGGTTTGGGTGGACCTAATCTCCTTTTAAAGAAAACAGCCTATAAATCAATTTTCAAAATATTTGAGTTAAAGGATTGTATTCCTATGCTTTCCAATCTCAAATTCAGAAAATATACAGATTCGTATCCAAAGGCACTTCGCCCAACGGGTATCCTTGGCACAAGTGTTTTAAATATGTTTGGTGAAGTAATGGCAGAAATAAAAAATTCTGATGCCCCACAACAAATTCCAATGAAATTTATAAACGATGGTAATAAACCTATCTACATTTATGATACAAATATAAAGGTTGGTAATTGGGACAGCAACTCTTGCCATATTTCAAATCTTGTTTATGATTTCAAAGAATCTAAATCCTGCATTTCTTGCCACGTATTTGAAATAACATTTAATACCGTTTCACGAATTGGCTATGTCATTTATGATAAGCTCGCATACTATTCAATTTCATTAATGGCGGTCCTTTTTGTTTTCTGGATGTTGTTCTTCTTTTTTGATAATGTCATAAAAAAGCAAGACGGTATGGCATTCATAAAAACTTTTTTCCAAAAACTTTTATGGGTATTTATAATAGGTTTTGCACTAACCGTTCCTGTTTCTGATGAATATAATGTTTTAAATTATACAATGGGCTCACTTACTGACTTTATGACTGATTATAATAAAGTATTAACAAAGGGAATTGAATCAAACGAACATCCATTTGTATGTAAATATAAATCAAAGGATATTTCGGACAGCAAAGTTATTTTTACAAGAGAGGTAAGAGAAAACATTGTCTGCACCATTGAACGAATTTCGGCCTTCAATAATATGAATTTTGATATAGGAAAATATAACCTTACAACGGGCTTCAATCAACTTATAAATCTTAATTTCTCGGGATTTGTAAAAATGATTATCGGTTTTTGTATTATGGCAATATTTTTCTATGTAAATATAATGGTGCCATTTTATTTTGTGGAGGCCTTCTTTATGATAGCCACAGTTTTATTTGTATTTCCACTAATCCTTGTCGGATATGCACTTGATAAAAAACAATTTGTAAAGCAATCATTTGATACATTCCTATCCGCAATATTTCAGGTAATCTCACTTACCCTTATATGCTCGGTAATATCTATCCTTATGCTTTATATTTCAGGCATAGATTTTTATAGCTTATCAGAGGCTATTGAAAATGATGATGTAAAGGAAATTACCTCGCAAACTCTTTATATGATATCATTTAGCACAAACGGATTATTAGAGGTCTTCTATACAGGCTTCTTATGTTGGTTCTTACTTGGCGAGGCACTTACTATCGCAAATAAATATAGTTCTATGGTGCCAAGTGGTAATGTCGCAAACACATTCATAAATTGGACCAAAACAATTGTCGCACATACTACCCAAATAACAAGAGAAGTTGTAAATTTAAAGTTTGAAAGTTCCGTTCTTGCTGATAAAATATCAAAGAATACCCAAGATGGTATAGAACGAGTTAAAAATTTACTGTCAGAGCGTGACAAAGATAACCAACAAAAAAAGGAAGATAACGATGCTAAGTAATATGTTTAAGGATACAAATAACCGAATGTTATCATTCTTCCTCGCCCCACTTAAAATATTTATGTGGTCTGGATTTTTTACACTTGTAATCTTTGTTGCTATGTCAATTTTCGCAATCAAAGGTGATTGGTCCATTGGAACAGATTTTAATACCTGGTATACAAGCATTACTGGCGTTGAACCAACAAACGGAATGTTCTCCGCTGATAATTTCAGAGGCTGTTGGTGTTGTGCTCTGTTTGCAAAAACATTTGATTTATTAAGTGTCGTTTCCCTTAACGTATATGTTTTCATTTCCGATATAGTTTGGACTCTTATAACTATGGGTATAGCCGTTTGGATATTGGTAAAGGTCTATAACTATATCAAAAATGAACAGGAAGAAAGTTTCTCTGATATATTAAAGGAGCTTACAAAGAAACTATTCATAATTGCACTTATTGGTGTGGCAATAGGTTATACAAAACCAGAAAGATTAAAATCAATGGCGAATTTGATTTTTGAAAATACGGCTGTGCCAATTTTACAAATGGGAGTAGGGGTTGGAACCGAAATCATAAAATCCCCAATATGCGAAAAATTAACTTATCCAGAAAGTGAGGTAGACGGTCTCCTTTCACCACAGGTCAAAAACGATATGCTCTGTTTGGTAAATTCTGTAAATGTCGTTTTCCTAAGTGCAACCACTGCTGGTGCAAATATGGTTGATTTCTCATTAAGGGAGTTTTTAAGAAGCAAAAATCCAGCTGTCCTTCTTGATATAATTGGTGGTATGGCAATGATTGTAATATTCTTTATGATGTATATCCTCATCCCATTTACATTAATTGATTTCATCTTCACAATCGGAATACTAATTGCCTTTGTCCCAATAATGCTTGGCGGATATGCATATAATGAAACAAAGGGCTTTTCCAATACTGGCTTTACCTCTTTGTTTGGAATGGCATTTTATATAATAATGTATTGCCTATTTTTGGGAATTATCTACTCCTCCTTTATATTTATAGGAGATATGTATTACCCAGGTCCACTTGATAACTTCACATACCTTTTCCCTGACTTTATCTATAATAATATGGTTGCAAGTAAAACTGGTGATATAATGAAAAGCCAAAGCTTTGCAAATTGCTTTGCCGCTGCAAATGGTAATGTATCAAAGGTTAAATCTTGCCTTTTATCAAGCGGGATTGAATTTGAAATGCCAAGCCTTCAAAACCCAGGAGGAAGCTTCCTTCCTATATTTTCACTCGGACTTATTTCCCTTATGATTATGAGTAATCTTAAAGTTTATGCAGGAATAGTAAGCGGTTATACCTTTAAAATTGGCGATACCCTTTTAAATATAATAAAATCAGGTATGAGCTGGATAAAATCTACTGTCAGAACAGAGGTTGATATTTTAAAAAGTCCTGTTGATAAAATCGCCGCTGTAAAAGATATAAACGAGCAAGCAACTAATGTTAAAAATAAAATAGAGGAAAGCGATAAATGAAAAAAATCCTATTTTCATTACTGACATTTATCACTTTATTTTCCAGTAAAGTATCATTCGCTGCACCAACCGATGTAAAGGAAGGATTAAAAGGTTGTTGGGAATGTAATATTATAGAGGGAGTTTATATATACGTTTTCAACTTTGTATATAAAATTTACGCAGTCCTGGTCCCAATTGTCAGAAATCTTTTATGGCTTACCCTTGCATTTTGGTTTATATGGTATGTCTGGACCAATGTTATAAAGGAGCAAAAGGGAAGTATAGGAAGTATGTTAAAAGATGTTTTCATAAAACTTTTTACATATACATTTGTTCTGGCTATGTTGGAACTTCCTGCAAAAACTATATTCAAATATTCCATAGATATTATAATGAATGCAGGTCCGAATTTCGCCCGTTGGGTGTTGGAGGAGGCAAGGGCCGATACCGAAATGTTTAAACTTTCCGATGGAAACATAAGAAAATTTTCATGCAATGATATAAAACTATCAAGCTATGCACAACAAGCCTTAAATAATTATGCAAAAACTAATGCCTATGGTGATGATTATAATGAGGAGGAAGAAACTCTTACAAATCTTCTTTGTGTTACTCGCGAGTATACAAATACATTTAATTCTGGAACTGATTTAGGTTTCAAAATTATGGCTCGTTCTGTAATCGCAATGGGTGAATTCAAGGTGTTAAAATTGACTTATGATTCACCTCTCGGTCAGGGACTTGAAGCTGGAATTATGACCGCCCTTGGTGCATTCAGCTGGATATATGTTATTGTTATGTTTTTCATAAAATTATGGCTTGCATTAACATTCCTTGCAAACACAGTAACTTTGTTTGTTGGTCTTTGTATCGCTGTCGGTTTCCTTTATATACAATTTACTTATTTAATTATAATATTTGATGTGGTAATAAAACTTGCAATGGTTGGAGTAATGATGCCTATTACCCTTGGAAGCTGGACTTTCCATAATACACGGAAAAAATTATCTGGCACATTATTCTGGGATGTCGTTAAATGCACATTCCGACTTGGCTTTTTATCGGTAAGTATGACAATTTCTACCTATCTTTTAAACGAACTTTTAACAACTACATTTAATGCAGGTCCATTTGATATAACTCTAACCTCCCTTCTTGAACATTTATCAGGAAACGGAAAAATCTTAACCGCATCCACATTTTTAGATGGTATTAATTTGCTAAGTGATAAAAATAAAATCTTGTTTACTATAATCACTAACCCAACAATAATAATATCAACAATGTTTGTATGCCTTCTTTCCTTTACAATGTTATCAAAAAGTATATCCTTGGCTGATAAGTTTAGTAATGCAATCGGAAGCGGTGTTCAACAGGACCAAATTTTAAACGGACTTAAAAAATTAACTATCTCTACAATAAAATATATTACATCTGGTGTAAAAAGAGAGTTTAAATCCAATCTTAAATATAACTGGGTAAATGATAAAGTTAATAACTCTGGTTCAAATACAAAAAAGAAAGAGCTAAATAAAAAAGTAAGAGAAGGGGAGGATATTACTCTTTACGATTTACCAATAGATGAGGCAGTCAAACTTTATGAAGATAATGCAAACTTGGATGAGATAAATGAAAAAACAGAACAACCAAATCTTTATACCGAAGACGATTATAAAAATGTTCCACAGGAATACAAATCTATGGAAACAAAGGATTTACAACAACAATATAATAATTTAAGAAATAAAGAGGCCGAGCAACATCAAAATGAAAGTAAAATTATTGATGAGGCATTTAAAAATTATGAAAGCTATAATAAATTAACACCTGAGGAAAAAGAACGAGTTTATGATGACATTATAAATCTTAACGGTGAATTTGATAATGAAATTACAAAATCACTTGATTCTCCTCAATATAATGAATTTATAAATGAAATAAAAAGCAATACAACCGCAACAAATAATCCAGCAAAAGAAATAAATAAAATTATTGCAAACAAAGAACTTGAAAACACTATACGAAATGATAAAACTATAAGTCCACCAGCTCAAAAAAGAATAATTAAATACTTAAACAACGGTGGGCAAATTTCTGCATCTGATAAAAAAATATTGGATAATGCTGAAATAGAAGTTAAATCCAACAGGAAAAAAGAAGCAACTAAAATTGCAAATATTATGATTGAACTTGAAAACCGCAAAAATTTATCAAAGAAAACCTCCAAATCAAATAAGTCCGAAATAAAAGCAAAGGATATGTATAAGGTTTTAAAGCAAGACGAGTTTGATGATTTAACAAGGGAAATTGATGAAATCTCCAATGGCGATATTACCGCGGTAAGCAGACTTAAAATTTCTCAATTAAAAAGACAGCTAAACAAGCTTGAAAAGGAAATGGATGCCCTTAATGAATACGATGATGAAACAGTTGAAGAAATGACCGAAAGGGAAATTAAAAAATACAAACGAAGAAAATCAAAAATAAAATCTCCTCGTATGCAAAAGGAAAACAGCAGAATCAAAAACGATAAGGTATAAAAAAAGAGAGCTTTTAAACTCTCTTTCTTTTTTTTAAATTTATATTTTTATGCAACGGATTTTATATCAACACCATTTATAAAATCAATAACGTGTTTCATACTTGTATTTAAAATCCTTAAATTTGCCTCAATTGAATTAAATGCAATATGTGGAGTAATAATCGCATTTTCAAGTTGAACTAATTTCTGATTTACAAGAGAATAGAATACAAAATCTTTGTCCTTATTCTTTGCAATATCTATATCATTTTTAAGTATAACATCTTCGTAATCAAGCACATCTAATCCAGCACCCGCAACTTTACCACTTACAAGAGCATCATAAAGAGCCGCAGTATCAATCAACTCACCACGTGCAGTATTAACAATGAAAACACCATCTTTCATTTTCTTTATTGTATCAGTATTTATTAAATGATAATTCTCCTTTGTCGCAGGACAATTAAGCCCAATTATATCAGATTCTTTGTATATAGTTTCCAAATCTGTATATTCACAAGTTCCCTCTTCTTCAAGAGCTTTATTAGGATACAAATCGTATGCCAAAACTTTACACCCAAAAGCTTTTATAAGACGAGCAAAATGTCTTCCAATTGCACCTGTTCCAATAACACCAACTGTTTTACCATATAAATCTATACCAATATCTTCCTCAACATTAACAATTCCGTGTTTAAGTTTTCTTTGTGCAGTTCTTATCTTTCTTGTTAAGTTCAAAAGAACACCAACCGCAAATTCAGCAACGGTAATTTCACCATAACCAACAACATTTGCAACCTTTATTCCCTTTTCACGACAATAATCTAAATCAACATTGTTATATCCAGTAGAACGTGTTGAAATCATTTTAAGGTTTGGAAATTTTGAAAGTAAATCACGACCCAACCTTGAATAAACGAATGTAGAAATAATTTCTGCACCATAATAAGGAGCCAACTCCTTTTCATCTATATCATTAAGACTTTGTGCGAAAGTAATAAACTCCACACCATCAATTTTTTCAACTGTCTTTAAAAAGTCAGAAGTTTTTTCATCAACATCACAAAAAACAATTTGCATTTTGTCCTCCATTAAGTTATTTTAATAAAAGGTATTATATTATAAATCAGGTTTCATTACAATAGGAAAATAAATGAAAAAATTTTTAAACATATTTTTACTAACTTTTATAATAGTTTTCATAACAGGACTATATTTTAAAAATTCTATTTTCGCACAAAATGAATTATCCCAAATGGAAATAGAGGTAAAGGAAGAACCCGATTTCATAGAAAAAAACTTCCCGCTTGTAAAAATAAAATCACCATATTTTATAAATGATTTGTCTTATAATAAGGCGGAAAATTTTATCCATCACCCATTTTATTACAAATTTGGCGTAAATGATTGCTACGTTCACGCTGATATTTACCCAAATATGCAGAAATTAGAACAAATTTTAAAGGAAAAAAATTTGCGTGCAATGATGTTTGATTGTTTCCGCCCACACGAAGCACAGCTTTATATGTGGAAACTACACCCAAATCCAAAATTTCTTGCAAATCCACATAAAAAGGGTTCCCTTCATTCAAAAGGATTGGCTTTGGATATAGGTCTTGCCGATGCAACAGGAAAAAAGCTTGAATTTGCAACTGGTGTTGATCACTTTGTTTCCGCTTCTTCCCATAATTATAAATGTAAGCCAGAGGAACAAATCAAATGCGATAATCGCGCCCTTCTTAAATCTATTATGGAGCAAGCAGGATTCAGAAGTATTAAACACGAATGGTGGCATTATCAAAAACCTGGTGATACAAGCAATTATCCACTAATAAGCATTTGTAATACAGAGGGAAATACTTGTTCTGTTAAAAAAGAAGAACTTTACTAAATAATATAACTTGATGCTTCTTCTAATATTTGTGAAAAATCAAACCCAGTTTTGCTTTTTCTGTTTTCAATATTTTCTTTAACAGAATCAACCGTTGGAACTGTTTGAGGCTTATGAACTACTTTATTTTTTTTTTGCGAAATTCCAGCGATTGAAATTTCCTGTTCTAAATTTAATTTTGCACGTATCATTTCTGCCCTATGAAGAAGAGAAGGTTTTTTGGGTGAGGATTCTTTTTTCTCCATCACCTTAGCAACAGTTATAAGCTCTATTTTTTTAGATTTTGAAGGAGTATTATCTCCATCATTTGAAGATTGAGGTAAAGAACCTTCTACCACCTCTTCATCTTTCTTTATAAAATATTTTTTAGGTGTATCCATAACTGTATTTTTTATTGAAGTTTTTTGAGCATAATTTTCCGATTGCAAATTTAATACATTATATTTTCTTATATCAAATTTTCGCATTGCTACAATTTCTTCTTTTCTAATATTCGGAATAATATCGTTATTGATAACCCTGTCATAGGCATTTATTAAATTATTTCTAAGCTTTGGTTTTATATCCCTTTTTATTACAGTATGTATTGATTGTTGCAAAACTGTAATAAACTCAATATCAGACATAGAATTTATATTCATATCAGGATTACTTTTAATCATATCTTTTATAACATCATTTGTTCTCCAACCAATATTTGCGGACATTATCCTAAATATCCCTTCAATAGAAGAGGAGCGAGAAGAAATATCAACACCATATTTGGATTTAATAGTTTTAATCCTTGGTTGAAAGTTTTCCTTATCAATAAAATNNTCTTGNACACGAACAAATTCCTTATCATTATGGCAAAGTTCACAGAAAAATTCCCTCATTTCAGAATTATTCTTTTTTATTGCCTTTACCCCACCTTTTTCATTTAACATATCATAATATTTAGGNGAATTATCTTTTAAATAATCAAAGAAAGGTTCCAACAAATATTTTGAATGTATTTGATATGGACCAATCGCGACACCACCATTATCATTTTCATTCCAAAAGTTTCCCTTGTGCCAGCCAGTTTCAAAATTTCCCTGTATTTGAAAAGGAGAGAGTATATTTGAAGATAGCTCTAAATATTTTTCCTCAAAATCCTCTTTATTAATTGGTTTTTCAGGATAATANATACTTGCATTTACATTATTTGTAAGCATTGCTGAAAAAATAATAGAAAAAACAATCTTCTTTGCATTATTCATAATAAAACTCCATAAAAAAATTTCAAAGACACAAATATATATTGCAATATTTGTTTTGTCAACAAGTTTNTATAGGAAGAAATACTTAAAATCAAAAGGTTAGATAAAACTGACTATTTAGCCTTTTCCTCACTTAACTTTTTAAACATTTCATCAATNTTTTCAAGATAAACCTTTCCAGTAGTGTCCTCTGTTCCAAAACCCACTTCGTATTTATCACCAAAAACCGCAACAGGCACACCATTAGTATCAAAATTAAGCTTTTTCTTATAATATATATAATAGTTTGCNCCAACTCTTGTAGTAGTATTGTGCTTTGTAATTTTTAAATCAGGATATTTTGGCACAACCTTATTATCCAAAAATTCAATAGCCGCATGGCAATGATGACAACTTGGGCTGTAAAATAAAATCATTTCCATACCATTACCCCTTGCCGTTCTACTTAAAAAGAAAACAACAGCAACAAAAACGACTAATAGGCTAAACATAACATTTTTTAAACTTTTAATTTTTTCCATTTTAATATCTCCATTCACAGTAAAACATATTCTATATTATATATTAAAATTTTTCTATAAAAAAAATTTGACAAATAATGCTTGACAAAACAGAAAAAATTTGTTTAAATCAAANNCAATAATATAAATAATAGTATAAAAAGAGGTTAAAATGGTAAGAAAAACTACAAAGAAAATGGTAAGAAAAACTACAAAGAATAATAAAGATTTTATATTTAAAGTTATTTTATCTGCTTTATTAACAGCTAATGTCGCAATTAATGGTATAATGGCTTATAATACAGCAAAAATTGCTAAAAATACACAAACTCCATCTCAAATAAAACATACTATATCACAAATTGATGTGAANCCAGTTTTGGATAGTAATNAAATTCTATATGAAGCAAGCCCAATTATATCTGAATCAGATGTAAATACAAATGAAACAATGGATGGAATATATATTATTCAAAAGGGNGATAGACTTTCTGAACTTGTAAATAATTGGTATGGAAAATATGATTACAAANTTTTAATGGCTTTNGCTNAATATAACAATATTNAAAATGTTGATAAAATTTANACNGGTGATTTCCTTTATATACCAACAGAGGCAAAATTAAATGAAATTATCGCACAAAATAATGGATTCGTTATAAAAACACAAAGAAAACCTTCCGTTGTTGCNAAATCAAANAAAGTTGTATCATCAGAGGATAAGGTTGTATCAAAAACAACTGAAAATAAAGTTGTATCAAATGAGGNTAGGGTTGTATCAAATGAAACTACAAAAGATATAACTTCACTTCAATCTGATATGGCTGAAACAAAACAAATGGTTGCTGTAAATAATGCTAAAATTGATACATTAGAAAAAGAAGTCGCTGAAACTAAAAATGATATTATCTCACTTGATAAAAAGGTAGAGGAAAATACAAAATCCATTTCCACNCTTGATACACAAGTAAAGGAAAATNCNNAAANTATTGANNNTCTTGATACAAAAGTTAATGAAAATACAGAAAGTATTGAATCTCTTAAAAAAGAAGTTGACCTACATCAAAAACTTTTTGATTTTTATGAGGGTGAAATTAGACCAGATTCAGAAGAAATAAATTCTATTAAATCAGAAGTTAATAAAAACACAGATAATATTGATGCCGTTGATAAAAAACTTGATACATATATCAATATTGAAGCAAGTGAAATGAATATAATTGTAGAAAGATTAGACTCTTTGGAAAAAAGCTGGGTTAATGGCTCTTTAAGTATTGATGAAGTATTACAAAGAATGAGTAATATGGAACAAGCAATCCAAAATCTTTCTAATAATACTATTTCAAAGGAAGAAGCTATGTCCATAATTGATAATTCAGGTAAGGTTTCCGAACCTGTAAATTCTGATGAAATCGTAGAAGAAAATAAACATTATGAAAAAATAAATGAAGAAGATATTAATGTCCTTTCTGATGAAGCCGAAGAACCAAAATCCGAACTTATTTCAGAAGATGAAATTCAAATTTTATCTGATGAAGTCAAAGTTCCAAATACAGAACTTGTTTCAGAAGAGGACCTCAAAATACCTTCTGATGAAATAGAAGAACCAAAAGCAGAGCGTATCCCAGAAGAAGAAATCAAACTTCCATCTGACAAAGTCCAAGAACCAAAGACTGAACTTATATCAGAAGAGGAGCTAAGACTTCCAGACTATGAAATCAAAACTCCAAAGGCTGAACTTATCCCAGAGGAAGAAGCAAGAATCCCTTCTGCTGATTCAATTATCTTTAACGTTGATACTTTGCCAAAGCAAGAAAAAATAACAGATATTGACCTTCCTTACATTGAAAATGAATCTGAAAAGGAAGAAGTTAAGCAACCACAAGATGACGAAGATAAAATAATTCATCCTTTTGATGAATATCAGGAACCAGAAGAGGAATTTTTCCCAGAAGAAAAAATAATATTCCCTTCTATGGAACAAAAATTTGTAAAAAATATCTCTGAAAGTATTATTGCTTACGCAAAAACAAGATAACAAAGAAGGTGCAAAATGAAAAATAAAACACTTGCAAAAATCTTATCTATATTATGCTTCACAGCATCAGTCCTTTCCTGTCAAAATAACAGTAGTGATGATTCTGTTGTAAACGTAATAGAGGTTAATACAGAAAAAGGCATCGCTGATTGGCAAGAATTCTTATCAACCGCTGGTGCTGATTTCAAAGGTCAAATTGATAATAAAGCAAATATCAATGGGTTCAAAGGTTATGCAAGATATTCCGAAATCCTATCATTCTTTGTATCTGATTATTTTAAGGATAAAGACACAACAAAAAGATATATCACAAACGACCTTAAAATATTTTTTGATACATATCAAAAGGATGAAGAAGATACCTCAACCGATATTACTCCATCAACTTTAAATGATATATATGAAAAATTTACTGCTGTTCATATTACATCAGAAAATAAATCAAACGGAAGCTTTGATTATATCCGCATTTCAAGTGGTGAAAATAACGAAGTCTTTGATATAAATAAATTTTATGAAAGATTATCAAGAAGAGAATTTTCAATAAATGGCATTACAACCCAAAATCCAGAATATAAAATGATTGTTGGTATTGATGACGCATATTTAGTAGATAATATCAAAACAGATATTGAAAAACTAAGATACGTCCTTGATAATAATATCTTTAAAAATGCCCTTATCGGTAAAGTAAAATTGTCTGGAAATATAAGCGGTGTTGAATCTTTATATGAAAAAGAATTGGAATACGGCAAAAAAATTTCATTTACAAATGATGCTTACTCCACACCAAAAAATGAAGATTATGATATTTTAAGTGCAGATGATTTAAGCGGACGATATGCTCGTGGTTTCAAAATGATTATCTCTAATACTTATATCACAGGCACAACAGAAAATCCTCTTGATTTCTCAAATGCAAAACTAAATAACATTAAATTTGAAAAATCTACTGATTTAACAGAAATCCCATTCAATAATGTTAAATCAGAAGGCACTTTGGTATTTGAAGGAACCCTTCCAAGTGAAATGAAATTCTTAAATGCAAAGGATGTTGTGTTAAGTAATGCGGTCCTTCCTGCCAACGGAACAAATATAACAAGTTTAAAATCCGATTCGTTTAAGGTAGAAGGAACTCTTTTAAATGAAGAAATGTTCACATTTGATGAAAACTCTTCAAAGGGTGAAATTACTAATTTTAAGGGAAGCCTAAATCTATACGATTTATTAACCAAAGGAATTATTATAAAAAGTAAACGACCAAGTATAGAAATTGTAAAACTCTTCCTTCTAAATAATACAAAACAATATATTTAAAATAAAATCCGCCAAACGACGGATTTTTTTATTGAAAAAAACAAAATTTTATAGTTTCATATATTTTTATGTGAGATCGTAGCTCAGCTGGATAGAGCGACAGCCTCCTAAGTTGTAGGTCGGCGGTTCAAATCCGCCCGGTCTCACCAATTTTTAATTATTCTTTCCATTCTTTTAAAATGTTATTCATTAATTCATTTGGATTCGCACCCATAGCTTTCACAATCGCTATAACTTCAATCATATCTAATCTTCTTTCAGAATTTTCATATTTTGAAATGTATGATTGATTTTTGCCAAGCTTTTTAGCCAATTCTTGTTGAGTAATATTAGCTTTTTTACGTGTTGCAACCAATAATTGCAAAAGAAGTTGATAGTTATTTGTAAAAATAGATTTTGTCATTGCAGGCCTCCTGTTGTTTTTTTTAATATACACTTGAATCCTACATTCTTTTAAAGAATATACCAAAACGGGTTTATAGGAATAAAATCTTTTTTATCTGAAAAAAATAGGTATCTTTTTATAATTAAGACATAAATTTCCTATAAAAAGTTGACATTCTTGAAAAAATAAGATAATAATCAAATAGAGGAGAAAAAAAACAAATGAATAAGGTCTTATATTTTATCCCATTATTATTAACTGGTTGTTTATCCACAGGCGGGTCAAACGATTCTTCTACTACATCTACTCATCCAGGAAGACAGCCACCTTCAAATAACCAAGGTTCAAGCTCTTCTTCTGGAAATAAAAATTCTCTAAATACTTTTATTGATACAGATAAGTTTGAAAAAAACATAACAAATGAAAATAATAATAATATAAAACAGGCTTTATCAGATGCAAAAGTTTCAACTACTGAAAAGAATATGAATATTGCAACCGAAGCTTTAAAACAAAATACTGCCGATTCTACTTATATATCATCAAAAATTGCAAAGTTAGATAGTGTAATTGCTTTGTATCCAACTTATCAAGGAAAATTAGATGAATTTAATAACTCTAATAAGAATTACTTACCACTATATTATAATGGTCAATATGAAGCAAGATATATAACCACAGAAGAAAATCCAAATCCTGATTATGATGATAAAAAAGAAACTGATGAAACCAATCCAGAATTTATATATACAGAAAAACAAGAAAGTGATTCCGAATTTGCTTCTCGTCTTTTACAAATTGTTGGTAATACATATGCCGATTTTAATAGTTTATCAGCAGGGGAATACATAGTAAAAACTCTTCACAAATGGGCAGAAGAAATTCAAAATATATTGGGTAAAAACGATATTGTTCTTGATGATACTAAAATAGAAGAACAATTCCAATTTATATATTCCGAATTATGCACTATAAAAACACAAATTGATAAAGATTATTATGATATAAAAAACGAACTTCTTACAAAACTAAAAGGCATAGATCCTTCTGTAAAAGAAATTCCATTAAGTTTGGAAAACTTAATAACTTATTATAAATTGGAACAAAGTATTCTTAAAGCCGTAGAATCTGTTGATTATATAATCTCATCAACCCCAACATCATCTAATTATACAGCAACTTCTTTATATGATGATGAGGAAACCAAAACTGTAAAGTTTATTTATGATGAAAATTCAAAATCTTATACCCTTTTATTATCAGATATTCGTATAGAAGAGGATACTGAAAATAGTAAAGCAAACAAGGGTGATAAAGATGATACCGAAAAAGAACCAATTAAAACAATCCGAGAGGTTAAGTTTAATGCATCTGATTTCGTTTCCACAGATAATTATTATATCGCTTCAAAAAGCTTAAATGTTAGTGAGCCAGTCATCTATAAAACATATTTTAATAATCTTAAAGATTATATAAATGCAGGTGGAAATTATGATTTTGAAATTTCAAAACGTAAAAACGAAGCCATAAATATAATAAAAAGAGTTATTTATAACCAATATCCAACCTACGATGATATAAACTACTTTAATGAATGGTTTGGCACAGCTTTATCTGTTGACGGTTTCTCTCAATCTGATGTTTCCTCTTATTTAAGTGAAGCTCAACTTGCTATTTCTATATTGAATAAAACTAATGCTATATTTGATATATCAACAATAAATAAAATCACAGATACTGTAAAACTTGGTGGACCATCATTAAAACTTTCTTATTCCGATTTTGGCTTGTGGACTATAAAGGAATCAACCGAATATACAGGTGATAAAGATTTAATTTCCGCAAAGAAAGATACAGAGGTAGAAAATTCTTACAGCTATATTGATAACCCATTCTTTACTGGTCTTGATGAATTTAAGGCTGCTTTTTCTCCAAAAGAAGGGGCCGCCATAAATGAAACAACAAAATTTTATGGAAAAACTATTGCTTCTGCATCAAAGGGCGATACCAGAAATGATTTAGTAGGAAAGGCAACTATGACCATAGATAATCAAGATGCCACAGGAAGCGTAAATCTATCCTTTGATAAATGGTATAGCTTTATTTTCAATAATATTGATTTTTCAAATTCCAACGGATTCGCTTTAAATGATACAGTAGTTTCTGTTGAGGGTAGGGCTAATGATACAGATATTAAAATAACAGCCACAAAGGACAATGTTAAGGGAAATATTGCAGGCTCTCTTTATGGCCCAGATGTAAATAATCCAACCGAAGGTGTTGGCGCATATAATATTATCGCAGATGATTTTAAACTTGATGGTGCCTTTGGTGTAAAAAAATAAAGTTAATATAACAGTTATAAAAACTACTTTCAATTTATGGAAGTAGTTTTTTTTCACTTGACAACTTATCAAATCGGAATAAACTACATACACACTGAAAATTGGGAGGTATTTTATGAAATCCATTGAAAAAAATGATAATATATTAGGTATAAACAGTATTCCAAATTTAATATTAAAATTTGCTCTTCCTTCAATCATCGCATTAGTTGTAAACTCACTTTATAACATAGTTGATCAGATTTTTATTGGCCGAAAAATCGGTATGATTGGTAATGCTGCAACTTCCGTAATTTTCCCAATACTTATTGTCGGTATGGCTTTTGCCAGTTGTATAGCCGAGGGAGGTTCCGCATATCTAAGCATCAAACTTGGTGCAAATCATAAAAAACAAGCCGCCCGTATAATAGGAAATGTTATTTATATGTTAATAGTAGTATCTATATTTATTTCCTGTGTCTGTTTTGCATTTTTCAAACCTGTTTTATATTTTGTTGGTGCAACCGAAGCAATATACCCTTATGCAAAAACATATACAGCAATTCTTCTCTTGGGTATGCCATTTGCCCTTATTGGAATGGGAACAAATTCTCTTATTCGTGCAGACGGAAGCCCAAAATATGCAATGGTATCAATGATTACAGGCGCATTTATTAATGTAGTTTTGGATTACATTTTTATTTATCCATTAAATTGGGGAATGGCAGGTGCTGCATGGGCCTCAGTCATAGGTCAAATAATATCATTCATAATCACAATTGCCTATGTTCCACATTTTAAATGTATTGATTTTAAATTAAGACTTTTGAAATTCAAATTTTCAATTGCAAAAAAAATTGTAATTTTCGGAATGGCAAATTTCATTATCCAATCCGCAATTACTTTCGTTATAATTGCATATAATAACAGCTTAAAATACTATGGTGCAAAATCTATTTATGGAAGTGAAATACCTATCGCCGCAAATGGTGTAGTTGCAAAAGTCAACCAAATCTTTATGTCAATCTTGTTTGGAATTGGTATCGGACTTCAACCAATTGTCGGCTTTAATATAGGTGCAGGAAAGTATAAAAGGGCAAAGCAAACCTACCTATATTCTATTTCAATCGCATTTGTATGTGCTTTTATTGCAATGCTGATAATTGAACCTTTCCCATCAGTCTTTGTAAATATGTTTGGTGGCACAGAGGATAAATTGTATAAAGAATTTGCAAACTTTGCTATTCGTGCAATGTTCTCATCTGCAATATTTTTATCAATACAAATTGTAACCACAAACTTTTTCCGCGCAATGGGTCGTCCATGGCTTGCAACAATTTCTGCACTTTCCAAATTCACAATATTCCTTTTCCCACCGCTTTTAATACTTCCATATTTTTTCGGTGTAAAGTCAATATTGTTTGCAGAACCAGTCGCAAACTTCCTCGCAATGACTTTATCAATAATATTGGTTATTTTCCAAATCAAGAGAATAAACAAGCTTATAAAAACACACGAAAAGAAATCTATTTAATAAACATTGCGACAAGCTCTATATGATTAGTATAGCTAAATTGATCAATCGGCTGGATATATTTAATTTTGTATCCAGCTTTTTGTAAAATCTCTGCATCTTTTACAAACGTAATTGGATTGCACGACACATATATAACCTTGCCAACATCACTTTTTGCAATCTCCATTACTTGATTTTTTGCCCCATCACGTGGAGGGTCAAGCACGATTAAATCAAACTCCTGCAACTTTTCTACTCGCAAAGGTTTTGAAAATAAATCAACACTCTTTGCCTTAATATTAAAGTTATTTTGTTTTGCAACTTTGTTTATTTCCTTTATCGCTTCCTCATTACAATCAAATGCACAAATTTCCAAAGATGAATTGTAAAGGTTAAAAGAAAACAATCCCAACCCACAAAATAAATCCGCCATTTTATTAAACTTCTCACCACCCAAAAACTTTTTTACCGTTTCTACTATTGCCTTTTCCCCATCAATAGAAGGTTGTAAAAAAGTATTGATAGGGTAGGGCACTTTGACCCCACTAAACTCTACAAAAGGAGTATCAGATTCGTAAATCACCCCATCTTCATTACTGATACGAATAATCCCCAGCTTATCCGCAAATCCTTTTAACTTTGCTAAATCCAGAGGCGAAATATTTATATTTTCAAAGTGCATAGTCAAACCATTTTCCACCTTCGTAATAAAAATACTTCCATCACTCCGCTTTACAAAAGATTTAAAAAGTATTGGAAGATATGGTATCACCTTGTTTATCTCAGGAACTAACATACGACAGGACTTTATCCCCACTACATCATTAGACGCGCGCCTGTAAAATCCAACATTACAACCATAATCAATTTTAAGATTGGCACGCCTCCTTATCCCAATGGGAAAGGTAATAAGAGGAAATATTTTCTCTGCAATAATACCCCTCTCACTTAAACTTTCTAAAAATTTTTTTGTTTTAATATCGGTATAGACATCAAAATTATCTTCCATAATTTGACACCCACCACATAAATTAAAATATTTACATTTATTATCTGCCATAATAAACCTATTATACCCCAAAAAACTAATCCCAAGCAATATATTTTTTATAGGATTTTCTTCAATTAAATAATTCTTGTTTTATTTATGAAAAGAATTTATAATAAAAATGTTAATATGGTTCGGGTTAAAAGGTTATAAATGCCTTGTTAAGAACTAACAAAATGCCTTATTTGCTTTTCACTTCCATCATATTTTCAAAAATATTAACAATTAAAAGAAAAGGATATTTTTATGACTAAAGGTACAGTAAAGTGGTTTAATTCAAAGAAAGGTTATGGATTTATAGAACCAGATGATGGTTCAAAGGATATATTTGTTCACATTACAGCAGTAAAGGCAGCAGGTATTTATTTGAACGAAGGTTCCCGACTTGAATTTGATGTTGTTGACCGTAATGGAAAGCAAGCCGCAGAAAATCTTAAACAAGAATAAATAAAGCCCTCAACCGAGGGCTTTTTTACTACTCTATATAATACAGATATGCATATCCTTGACCATGAGCGCTGAAACTTGCTGTAACATTGGAGTTAATAGATGTTGTTCCATTCTTACCATTGTTAGCGGATATTCCACCAGTTCCACCAAATATTTTATTTGTTATTTCCTGTGGTCCATTAACACCATAAGTATAAACATTCGTTGTTGTAGTATTGGTTCCCCATGAATTTCTAAATGAACCTGCACCACCGTTTCCACCACCAGAACCACCAGTTTTTGTCGCACCATCAGGACCTTTTACCAGACCTTGACCACCGTATCCGCCTCCAATTCTGCTAGAATTAGCTGTTCCACCATTGTATGGTCCAACTCTACCACCAATACCACCAGGTTGTGCTCCATCATTTCCACCAGTAGCACCACTACCGCCAGCGCCGATTCCACCGCCACCGCCGCCGCCAGTTGTATTTAACTCACTTCTCCAACTTCCAGCTCCGCCGCCACCACCAGCGACAAAGTAGTAATCTTGTGTCCCACCAAAGTTAAGTTTTAAGTATGAGCCAGCACCACCACCTCCAGCTCCTTTATCACCTGTGCCATTTGCTCCCATACTTCCAGCACAAAGGGAGACAGTCCCATCTGCATGTGCAAAGAAGTTATACTCCAAATAACCACCAATACCTCCTGCAGTGCTTATACTACCATTACGATAACTATTTCCACCATCTCCACCTCTCAAAACTACTTTGTATGCATATCCTTGCTTTACTTTTCCATCAACACATGATGCACCAGCTTTTGCCTCATATCTATTACTGAAATCAGATGTCTTCATAGAAGTAATATGTATACAGCTATCTTTACCAACAGCACCAGGTTTTGCAAAGTAGTTAGTAGGGCAAGGCATACATTGGTAATAGGTTTGTTGTGCTATTGCAATACTGCCTATACCTGCCGAAGATATCGCCATCGCGACACTTGTTAATTTAAGTTTTTTATTCATAAGTTTTCTCCTTTTTTTAGTTAGTTAAATTTTTCATATCTTTATCAATCATTAAAGCCGATAGGCTTTATGGCACACCCGCGGGTGCGGGGTGTCGGGTGTGCCTTTTCTGACTGTAAAGTTTTTGTTAGTTGTTGCATCTTTATCTCTCCTTTCTTTATTAGTTAAAATTTTTTATATCTTCATTATTTTTCAAAGACGTAAGTCTTTGGTCCATCCCCCTAGGGGGGTAAGGGGGATGGACAATTCGGACTGCATCCTCTTTAAATTATTGCAATTATTTTTCATAAGTTTTGTTTTCCCCTTTTATTAGTTAAATTTTCTTTGGACTCCTCTGTCAGTCAGCAAAGCACCTGCCCTCCGCCCCCCCCTTGGGGCAGGTGCTAGGACCTTCGGTCCCGTTGTGCTGACTCTTTTTTCCATTTGTATTTTTCATATTCATAAAATTCTCCTCCTTATATTTCTCGGGAGGGTGGAAGCGAAGACCATGAACAAAAAACTTCCACCCATATTTTTATTTACAAATAGATGCTGGCGCTCCATAAAAATTTACTGGACATCCTCCACCCATAGGATCCATATATTGATTTATTCCACAACTTATTTGTATACATTCCGTGGAATTCCTATCATTCACAAATGTTCCATACGGACAATTTTTACAAGTCCTACTTGCCTTGTCATAATACATTCCACACTGTGAACACTCGCATTTATTAAGCCCATTTAAACTACTATTGTATGTAGCCTTCAAATCCGAATTACATCCATTCGCACTTGTTGGCACACAATAGTTCTGTAATGCATCAAGGAAACTAGATGCCCTTACTCCATATGACCCCATCAACATAATCAAGATAAATAATAATTTTATTTTCATTTACAACCTCCCGTTTTTATATAAAAAAATTCCCACGTATCATAGATAGTGGCCGGGCAGTTGAACATCCAATTAGACAATGGCTCTTATGACCTTTAAAGTATAAAGAATATACTCCTGTTGTATAGTCACAAGCTACCCAACCACAAAGGATTGGGCAGGCGAGTATATATAAAAAAAGATACTCTAAGAGTATCTGATACTTTCTAATATACCCTGTCTAATAAGGCCGTTCAAAGCCTCGTATCGCACTATGCTGATACTAAATACAGCTATTCACTGTATCTGAAAATTACTATAACACAGTTTACAAAAAAGTAAAATAAAATTTTTACAACTTTGGAAAATCTTGACTTATATCCATTTTTAAGCCATAATCTTATCTGTAAAAATGGAGCTTTTATGAAAGAAAATCTACTATACTTTTTTAAACCCTTAAATCATTTCTATGGTGTAGGAGAAAAATTTTATAAATCGTTGGAAAGACTTTTATCTCGCCCTCGTGTCTTGGAATTATTATTTCATTTTCCAACTGGATTTACAGACAGAACCTATACCGCTCCACTTTCACATATTCAAACTGGCAAAATCGCAACACTGAAAGTTAGTGTCCTAAAACATATACAACCTCCGTTTAAAAGAGGTAAAAAAATACCATACAAAATTATTTGTACTGATAACACTGGAAATATCACACTTAACTTTTTCCAAATATATGACTATATTAAAAACAATCTTCAAGTAGGCAAATCCGTTTGCATAAGTGGCAAGGTTGAAAGCTTCAACGGCGAACTTATTATGATACACCCCGATTATATTGTCCCAGTTGAAAACTTTGATGATGTTGCGATTATGGAGCCTATTTATCCACTTACCTACGCAGTCAACAATAAAATGATTGTATCCCTTGTAAGACAAGTTTTGAAAACTATGCCAAATCTACCCGAATGGCAACCAGAGGCGGATATTTCATTTTCTGATGCAATAAGAATACTTCATACCGATTTTTCAAATGAAAAGCTTCGTGCAAAGGCAAAATCACGCCTTGCTTATGATGAAGTCCTTGCAAACCAACTCTCTCTTGCTCTTTCCAGAAATAAGGTAAAGGAACAATGTGAAACACAAATCAAAACAAAGGGAATGTTCCGAACCGCACTTTTAAAATCTTTGGGATATGATTTAACCAACGCACAAAAAAGAGTTGTTGGCGAAATCTTAACAGACCTTTCCTCTCCTCTTCGTATGCTCCGATTACTACAAGGCGATGTAGGAAGCGGTAAAACCATAGTTGCAATAATCGCCCTTCTTGAAATAGCAGAATTTGGCGGGCAGGGTGCCTTTATGGTGCCAACCGAAATACTTGCAAACCAACACTTTGAAACTATAACAAAACTTTTATCAAATTCGGGATTAACAGATAAAGTAAAACCTATACTTTTAACAGGAAGTGATAAGGGCAAGGTAAAAAAGGCAAAATTAGAGGCAATTAAAAACGGCGATGCAAATCTTATAATTGGCACACACGCCCTTTTCCAAAACGATGTGGAATTTAAAAATATGCAACTTGCCGTCATTGATGAACAACACAAATTCGGTGTCCATCAACGATTCGAACTTTCCGAAAAGGGTGGTGAGAATAGGGCAAATATCCTTGCAATGACAGCAACCCCAATCCCACGAACCCTTGCGATGACATCATTCGGAGATATGGACTTGTCTATCATTGATGAAATGCCACCAGGACGAAAAATTGTTGAAACTAACCTTTGCTCCCAATCTAAATTACAACAAGTTATCTCCCTTATCCAAACAAGGCTGGAAAATAATCAGATAAAAAAACTTTATTGGGTTTGCCCTCTTGTGGAGGAAAGCGAAAAACTTGATTTAACAGCCGTCATTGAACGATTTGAGGATCTAAAAAAAACATTCGGTGAAATGGTAGGACTAATCCACGGCAAAATGAAACCAGATGAAAAAGATAATGTTATGCTGGATTTTGCAAACCCAAATGGCAAAGTTAAAATCCTTCTTGCAACCTCGGTAATAGAGGTAGGTGTCAATGTGCCAGAGGCAACCCTTATGATAATAGAACACTCCGAACGATTCGGACTTTCATCACTTCATCAATTGCGTGGTCGTATTGGAAGAGGTGGCGACAAATCAACATGCCTACTTCTTCATACCGACAAACTTACAAAAGTTGCAAAATCCCGCCTTTCTATCCTAAAACAAACAACTAATGGTTTTAAAATAGCAGAGGAGGACCTTAAACTTCGTGGCTCTGGCGATGTATTGGGAATACGACAAAGCGGGCAAATTGATTTTAAAATTGCCGATTTATCAGAAGATACTGACCTCTTTTTTGCCGCAATGCAGGATACAAAAAATATCCTTGCAACTGATAAAGGTTTGCTAAATGAAAGAGGAACTAACCTCCGCCTCCTTCTCACCCTTTTTGAATACAAGGAACAATTAAAAAATATCCTTGCTGGTTAAATATATTGACAAATAAAATGTAAAATATTTAATATCTTAAATTTAACACATTGATTTTACAGAATAAAATTTTTAAACATAGTACTTGACAAAATTAAAGATATATTATAAAATGATTCTATATTAAACAAGGGAGAATATTTTGATAAACCTTTTTAAAACAAAAAATTCAAAAAAAGAAATCCATGATACCTCTTTTGCTATGGCATCAGAGGATATTCTTGCAAGACTTCAAAACCTCCCTCAAACAAATAATCAATATATAAGCCAAGATATATCAAAAAAGCCTGCTCAATCATCAAATGGTTTGAATGCTCTTTTAATGGAAGCGGATTACGTAAAACCAGTTATTGATTACTCAATCCCTCTTATGTTAAAGGAATTTGAAAAACAAACCTCATATATGCTTTCCGATTCTTTAACTCCAAATACAATAGTATTTAAACAAACTAATAATAAAGGTTCCGATAGAATTAAACAAAAGGTAAGGGAAAACGACGTCGGACAATTCCAAAATATTTTGGATTATGTTCGTTGCTCAATATCCTTTCCAACAGTTGAATCTTTATTTAATTTTGTAAAATTCGCATACAAATTTAATTTTAAGGCTGAGGATTTTAAGGATTTTGAATATGCAGATGATTTTTTCGGTTATCCAAAGGCTATTTATGGCGTAAATAATTTTGCCATTGATAATTTAGATGATGCGAAATATCAAGCTTATCCTTTCTTAAAGGAAAAAGTAAAACTAAAATATACCGAATTTATGGATTACAAACTTTATATAAAAGTGCCATTGCATGACAATAATTATATGGTCGCCGAAGTTTTATGTACCTTGCACGATTTTACAAAATATTATGAACTAACCCATTTCTTATATGAATATGCAAGGGATATTTCCAAAATCGCAAACAGATTTAATTTAGCACCAGAAGTTTTAACTCAATATTTTAAGGCCCTTATCGCATATATTCATTATGAAAAAGTAATTGTGCCTTATAATAACAGCGCTCTTGATTCTTATCACTTGGATACGAAACAGGGAAAAACTGGTGATTATAAAAAGGATTTGGATTTAATTGCTCCTGACAGTCAGGACATTTTATACAGCAATATGATTTGTGATAGTGCTAGTGATACAAAAAAAGATATCAGTTTTACAAGAGATATTGCAAATATTCTTTTAGACTATAAAATAAATAAAAGAGGTTAACTATGAAAGTAGAAGTAAAGGAAAATAAAATAAATTTTATAGGTAAAGATGACAAAGAAAACATATACCTAAAAATTGCCTATGTAACAGATGATAATAGGATATATAAAGTCATTTATGCATCAGAAAAGGACGAGATGTCTTATAATAACTCTGCTTTATTTGCTTTTAATAAAACAAATGGCTTCTTTGATAAAACTGTTGATATTTTTAAACAAGATTCTTTGGAACAATGGAATAACCTAAGCTTTATAAATTCTACTGTCTTTTATGGTGAAGTCCTAAACATCATAAAACGAAGATTTACTTTGGGCTATATAATTAAAAATTATAAAAGTCAAAATAATAAATTATCTTTTAATGACTATTATATCGCTGATGATATTCACAAGGGAAATCTCGCAAAACTTATATCAAAAAATAAACGTATAAATTTCACATCATCTGATGTCGCATCATTCATAGAAGGTATTTGCAAAATTTCTAAAATCCCAAGCACATTTAAAGATGATTTGATAACCACAATGGAAAAAACATTTTACGATAATGAAATTCAGGAAAATAAAAAAACTAAACTGATAAATAATTTAGTAGAGCAAGAGTTATTAAAAAATATTCCAGAATTAATCTCAAAGGATATTTGGACCGCAGTCCTTGAAAAAATGAATACGGAAAAATCGGTAATAGAAAAATATTACAGCCAATTTGCCAACCGCCAAAAATAACCATTTCCAAGAAATGGTATTTTTTTTATAAACATAAAAAATGAAACTCTAAAATGGTCGGGGAGACAAGATTTGAACTTGCGGCACCTAGTTCCCAAAACTAGTACTCTACCAGACTGAGCTACTCCCCGTCTTGAAAAATATAAGGTATTATATCATATTGCTTTTTCTTTGCAAGCAATTTTTTAAACTTTATGAACCTATTGATTTTATTTGATTTTACGGTTATATTTGTATATAAATATAAAAAAACAAAAATGATAAAAAAACTTGCAAATTACATATCTGTTAATCTGTCAATGGAATTACACAATTTTCCATTGTGGATTCCTGTCTTTATTGCTTGTGGTATAGGCTTCTATTTCCATTTATATAATGAACCAAAGGCGTGGCTTACATATATGCTTTTCGGATTAAGTTTATTTGTATTAATATTTGTAAATTTCGGAAATTCATCAGAAAAAATAAAAAAATATAAAAAACTTTTTGCATGGTCTACACTAAAATATATAATTAAAAAACTTTTCAAATTTGTTGTCTTTTTATTTTTCCTACCCATACTTGGAAATATCACAATTTTCCTTTTAATAGGAGGGTGGATTTACTCCATATTTGAATATTCAAAATTTTTAAAATATTTCGCTCTTCTTTACGATAATGCCTTGATGAAGGAAATTTTAAAGGGATTAAATTACATATTTTCCCCAATAATAAATTATATCAAAACAACTTTTATTTTTAAATTTTTAAAGGATGTCGTAAAAACTTCCAAATCAAAAAAGGATAAGAAAAAGAAATTAGTAAAATTAATTGTTCAAAAAACAAAAAATATTTATAAATCTATAAGCGGAATTTTAAATAAGTTTTTCCATAATCCATTGTTTATGTTTATATATTTCCTTAATAAAAAATTAAAACAACTTCTTTATAATATAAAGGAAAGGTTGGCGAGATTTATAAACTTCTTTATCCCTCAAAGTGTGATTGATAAAACATTCAAATTTATTTTTTCCCTTAATTTTATTCTGTTTTTCTTTGTATTGGGATTTTTCATAATAAAACTTCGTACCGACACACTCAATACGAAATTATTATTTCAAACATTAAAAGATGTAAATGTTTCTGGCCGTGTAATAGGTGTAGAATACTTTGATAAAGCCTATCGTTTTACTTTGGATAAGGTTGTAATTGAAAATAATGCCGATATAAAACTTGATAAAATAAGGGTCAAATCCAGTAAGGAATATCAAATCCCTCAAATCGGAAGTTATATAAATTTCAAAACAACTTTGCTCCCACCATTTTTACCAACTACAATAGGCGATTTTGATTTTTCAAGATATTCTTACTATAAAAAATTATCGGCAAGCGGAAAATTATTTGATGCATGGCGATATAACGAAACCCAAATCAAAAACTCATTTTTAGAGGAGCTTTATTTCAAATTTTTAAATAAAAGAGATGGCATCAATAAACAAATTGAAAAGCTAACAACCCCTGATACCTCTGGTGTAATTATGTCAATGATGACAGGCGAACGCTACTCCATCCCTAAAACAATTTCAGATAATTATAACAGAGCAGGTATCTCTCACCTTCTTTCAATTTCTGGAATACACATGACCCTTATCGTTGGAGCAGCCTTCTTTTTTATAAGGTTGTTATTCGCATTCTGTATGCCAATCGCAAGCAAATATAATACCAAGAAAATAGCCGTATTTTTCGCCCTCCTAATCGCAATTTTCTATCTGTTTTTAAGTGGAGCAAGACTTCCAACACAAAGAGCTTTCATTATGATTTTATTTTTCCTTATTGCAATACTTCTTGACAGGAGCCCTTTCTCACTTCGCTTCTTATCAATAACCGCAATTATCATTTTGTTGTTATCACCAGAGGCAATTATAAACGCAGGATTCCAAATGTCATTTCTTGCAGTAATAGCCTTAATAAAACTATACGAGCAAAGAAAATATTGGCTTATTCCAATAGATAACAAAGACACAGCAAAAGGAAGATGCCTAAACATAGTAAACATTTTATGGGCAAACATCTTGACCGCTTTCTTTACAAGTATAGTCATATCACCAATAGTTATGTATCATTTCCACACCTTCCAAATTTACAGTGTAATAGGAAACTTTTTTGCAATTCCACTTTGCAGTCTTATCGTAATGCCATCAATACTTTTTTCATTTTTGCTTATGCCATTTAATTTAGAATTTATTCCACTTAAAATTACGCAAATCGGAGTAAAGGGTATTAATTTTATCGCAGAAAATATTTCCAATATACCTTACTCATCTATTGAACTGAAAACTATGCCTTTGACATCTTTGCTTTTAATATCTGGCGGTTTTATCTGGTTCTTCCTTTGGTCAAGACGTTGGCGTTTATTTGGCTTACTCCCAATTATAACAGGTATTTATATTTACATTGTATCCCCACTTCCATCTTTGTTTGTAAATAAATATGCGCAACATTTTGGTATAGTTTCAAATGATACAATAGAAATAATAAGCAACTCCAATTATCCAATATCAAAAATGTTGCTTGATGCATGGAAGCAATCCACCGCAATAAAAAATTATAAATTTATAAAGGATAAAATCTTCTTTAATATAAATGATGTAAATATAGCAATTATAAATAAATATTCCGATTATAAAAGAGCTTGTGAAAGCAAATCAGAAATAATTCTTGCAGGTTTTGACTCATCAAAATCATATTACAAATGCGATAAAACTACTTTTGATAAACGATTTTTCTATAATGCAAAGGGCACAGAATTTTATTTTTCAAAACACAAAATTCATTATGATACAATAGAAGCATATACAGGACACAGGCCATGGAATGTCGCCGATTGGAAACAAGATTATACTATCCCAAAGGATATATTAAAGGAACTAAAAATCTTTAAATAATTTATTGAATTGCCTTACAAGTCGCACCACTTTGCGTTGTCTTACAATTGTATCTTTTCTTTGTCATAGATTTCCCAGAATTAGATGTCGTAATCAAAGTATATTGAAACTCTACATCAATTTCCTCATCACCAGAAACCCTATCACAACTTTTTCTTTTACAGCTATAAGTAGCCTTTGCTGTTTTTATCTCCTGCGCCTCTTCAATCACAGCCATAGCACCATTAGAAATTAACAAAGTCATAAAAGTTGCAATTAAAAGTTTCTTCATTTTCCACCTCATAAACTTAAATTTACTAATTATATTATCGCATAAAATTAAAGTAAGAGCAATTAAAAAAAATAATTCCAAATTTTTATTTTATGGTTTATAATATTTATCACTATTAAGGAGAGATGGCAGAGTGGTCGAATGCGGCGGTCTCGAAAACCGTTAATAGGGCAACTTATTCGGGGGTTCAAATCCCCCTCTCTCCGCCAAAAGCTAATACCGTTTTCCAGTATTTGTAAACAACCTTGTTCGCTTCTAAAACTACTCACTAAACCCGTTCGTAGTTTAAGGTCTCACAAGAACGTTTTCAAATCCCCCTCTCTCCGCCAAAACAATCTACAAATTATTTTTTATTTCTGGAAACAAATCGTAAAGGTTATATCCCAACAAATCATCAAAGTATTTTTTTAATTTATAAGTTTCTTGTATATGATATTGAGTATATTGACTGACACCTTTTCTTAATAAAAGGTCAATCAACCTTTTTTCAACAGTTGACATTTCCGTTTTCACCATCAAATCACATAAGTTTATTATTTTTTCATATAACGTATATTCGTGATTTTTTATAAATTCTGTATACGGGTGGATTTTAGCATTTCCACCAGCTGTGCATTTTGTATCATTATTAAGATATGAATGAGTCAAACATATATTGCAATATTCCTCATCATAACCTTGTTTTTTCATATATTCATATCCCGCCATAATATGATTATACATATCAACAGACCTGCCAATATCGTGTATATAACCAAGTGTGATTGCCTTATCCACATCAAGATTTAATCCCTTTTTATTTAAAGCTTCTGCAATTTTTCCAGCCATATTTCCAATACACAAAGAATGTTTTATCCAATCAGGAATCTTATTGTCCTCTGTTAAATCCAGTAATATTTTTTTTGCTTCAACACTTGTTAATTTCATAATACATTCCCTTATGATGAAAGTTTTTTAAATAAATCATCAAAGACACAATTTACATCAATATAATTTACCATAGTTATTTTATTATTATCCTCAGTCATCTTCCACGAAGTATCAACATTAATTTTTGGAGTGCTAATTTTCTTACTGTGAAACCAAGTCTTATTTATCATATATGCAATTACAGATACGTCCCAAATACGACGCCTTTCTTTTATATCATGGTATCCGTCATTATGAAACCTTTCTATTAAATAATCGCATAGTGGACTTTTATCCTTTAAGTAATGATTAAGTTCATAAATGGATGTCAAAAGATTAGATGCCACATTTTTACATGGTATTATTGTAAGTTTTACCTTTGATTCCAATACAATTTTTACCGCCTCTACATCTTGCCTGAAATTAAATTCTAAATTATCATCTTGAAGTAAACTATGTCCGCCTAACCATATAATTTCAATTTTATTTATAATAGAAGGTTCCTTTTTTATTGCCAAGGCAATATTTGTAATTGCCCCAATTCCCAATATGTAAGTTTTTTCATTTCTAAGGGAGATTTCAATAATTTTATTTACAGCATCATTTTCATCATTATACCCTTTGTTTATATAATCAGTAGAGCCAACAAACACTTTTGAGGAAGTATCAAAATCCAACCATTTACATATTTTTAATACTTCATCATAACTTTTCTTTAACCCTTCTTTTACAGTCTCTCTTCCTTCCTTTGAATAAGGAGCTATGGTAATAGCCTCAACATTAAACACATCTTGACTTTTTAACATATAGGCAAGCGCAAACTGATCATCACATTCATTGTATGTATCAGTATCCAAAATCACATTTACTTTTTCTTTTTTAAAGTTTGTTATGAATGAATAAATTTCCTCCCAATTATAGACTCTTTGTATATCGGTTGCCTCTTTATTATAAGGTGTATCCATTATCAAGGCAACAATTCCCGAATTTATACAATTATTACAAATACGAACGGAATCATCTATCATAATATCAATATTATTATCAACACAATATTTATCCTTATCATTCATTTTTGAATTTGTAAGAATAAGCTTATCATAATTTATACATTTTTCCTTTAACCATTTTTCCGTATCACCAAATGGATTTTTATAATCGGGAT
>JAAVBN010000006.1 GCA_014803545.1 bacterium
AATTCCTGCTAAATGGCAAAGAGGAATAAAGGTATTCCTTTTGTTATTACTATTTACATTCACAGTTATAATTCCGGATTATTTATTAAGAATAATTAATGATAAATATATTGCGGGTTTCCACACACTTACATTTCTTTTTATTTTTTGGCTTATGAGTCCATTATTTTTAGTCAAAAGTAATAAATTTTTTATAACAGTCTTATCCTTAATTTGGTTATTGATGTTATCATCAATGTTTTATTTTTGCCATTTTGGAAGATACTTCATTGATGCTGATATACCTATGTTGTTCGTTGAAACAGAGGATATTGCTATAGCTTTTTTTGCTGATATGATAAGATTTTGGTATCTTCCAATTATATGTATAACTATTTTTACCCTATCAATTTTATTAAGAAAGAAAACATATAAAATAGTTCCTCATTCAAATAAATTTATAGTAGTATTGTTATGTGTATTTGCTTTTCAAACTTATAAAATTACTAAAAAAAGTACGGATAAATATGCTCCTCATCCATTACGTTATATGTTAAGAAATAGTTTAAAATCCGTATCAAGTTGTTTAATAAAAACAGTATCCCAAAAGAAAGAAAAAAATTTCCTTCCATATAAAATTGTAAAGGAAAAAGAAATATCCGAACCTACAACAGTTATTTTATATATGTTGGAAGGTGTAAGTGCAAATAATATGTCCTTATATGAATACAAAAGAAATACTACTCCAAGACTTAATACTTTTAAAAATGATAAGAATTTTGTTTTCAAAGATTCTATGTCTATCTCTGTATCTACATTAACATCATTATCAATGTTCTTTAATTTTCAAAAAGAAGCCGAAAATTATAGAGTATTATACAAAAAAGATGCCAATCTTTTCAAAATGGCAAAAGAGCAAGGTTTCCAAACACTTATGTATTCACCACAAGCAAATAAAACTTTTGCAAATGTTGGTATGGAATATATTGATAAATTTGTGTACAGAAATGAAGCTACAAAACAATATAAACAAAAAGGTGATGAATATGGTTTGGAACTTTTAAAGACTACAAAATTAAAGGATAAGAACTTTATTGTTGTGCAAACAAGAGCTGCTCATTACCCATACGAACACTCCTATGAACACGCTCCTCAATTTAATATCTTCAACGATAAAACAAAAGATTTCAGGGTGAATACTTATGACAATGCTATTCGGTATATAGATGATTTGCTTGCAGATGCTTTGGAATATGCCAAAACTCTTAAAGGTAAAGTGTATTTTATAATTACATCCGACCATGGGCAACTTTTGGGTCAAGATGGTTTGTATGGCCATACATTTTTACACAAAGAAGTTGTTAAAATACCATTTATCCTTTACACAAAAAATATAGATAAAAAGGATATAACAACTATCAATCAAAAGAAAATAGTTACACATTATGATATTTCTACATTCCTTGCAAAAGTATTTGGCTTTGATGTGATAAATCCAAATACACCAGAAGATACTTACTTTATAAATGGAAGTGGTGTTGATGGTAAACGAGGATTTATGAAATATAAAATTGAAAATGATAAACTAATTTGGTTAAAAGATTAAAATAAAAACCTTTCGTTTAACTTCCTTCCTGTTTTAATTTTAGGAAGGATTTTTTTATGATAAATAGATATGTAGAATTACTAAATTTTAAGAAAACATACCGAAGGGATTATCTTTGCCAATTATCCATTGCAGTTATCATTTCTTTTGAAACGGATTTTACAATTTGTTCATCGGAAAGGTTGCGTTTTTTTAATTCTTTATCTGCTTTGGTTTTGTGTGTGAGCATTTCATTTTCAACCGAATTGAGATTAAATTTATTTAAATCAACCAATCTTTTATATCCAAATGTTTTCATAAAAACCTCCATTTTTACATCATTATAAAACAGCGAAGGAAGATTTTCAAGTTTAAATTAGTTGACTTTCCCGTGAAATAATAAGACAATATAAAAAGGAGAAAGTTATGTTTAAAGTGATATATCTTTTTTTATTTATAGTTTTGATAAGTGCCACGGCCTTTGCTCTTCGTGAATACGAAAGATGCGAAGACAAAATGTTTCAATGTCTTGGCGAATATACAATAACAATAAGAGATAATATCAAATACCTTTATAATAAATTGAATTAATGTGCGTCTTTCCAATTTTGGGCGATACCGACTTCTACCACCAATGGAACAGACAGTTTTACAATATTTTCCATGGTATCCTTTATAAGTTTGGAGGCATATTCAATTTTATCCTCCCTTACCTCAAAAACAAGTTCGTCGTGGACTTGAAGAAGCATACGAATATCATCAGTTAAGTTTTGTTCCCTTAAAGTATTTTGAATTTTTATCATCGCCATTTTTAAAATATCCGCAGCCGTTCCTTGTATAGGAGCATTGATTGCGGCACGTTCAGCATAGGATTTAAGGCGAGGATTATTTATGTTTGATATAAAAGATTTTCGCCCCATTGAGGTTTTGATATAGCCGTTTTGATGTGCAAAATCCTTTGTTTCTTCCATATACTTTTGTATTTCAGGGAAGTTTTTGAAATAGTTATCAATGTATTCCTTTGCCTCTGTCTGTGAAATATTTAGTTGGTTTGCAAGCCCGAATGAAGAAATACCATATATGATACCAAAGTTTATTGCCTTTGCTTTACGTCTTGTATCCGCGTCAAGTTCGACCTCTGGTATACTGAAAACTTGCGATGCTGTGCGAGTATGAATATCCACATTATCAAGGAAAGCTTGCTTTAAATTTTTAACATTTGCAAAATCCGCCATTACGCGAAGTTCAATTTGAGAATAATCAGCAGAAAGAAGTTTAAAGCCATTTGAGGCAATGAAAGTCTTCCTTATATCCTTTCCCAAATCGGTCCTTATCGGTATGTTTTGAAGGTTTGGATTATTGGAAGAAAGTCGTCCTGTTGATGTCCCACATTCAAAGTAGTTTGTATGAACTCTTCCATCACGTGGCAAAATCTGTTTTGGAAGTGCGTCTGTGTAAGTTCCCTTTAATTTTGCAATTTCACGATACTTTAAAATCTTATCTGCGATTTCGTATCCTTGATATGAAAGTTGTTTTAACACATCAATATCCGTTGAATATCCATCAGTGGATTTTTTCTTTGCTGGGTATGGAAGTCCCATTGTATCAAACAACATTTCGCCAAGTTGTTTTGGTGAAAGTATGTTAAACGAAACTCCTGTCATCGCAAAAATTTCTCCCTCTAAACTTGATAGGATTTTTTCAAATTCTATACTTAAATCGGAAAGTGTTGGGCTGTCAATTTTAATACCCCATTCTTCCATAGAAAACAGGATATAGACAAGTGGCAAATCCATATCGTAATAGATTTTTGAAAGTTCCTTATCTGCATCAAGTCTTTCCTTAAACACATTATAAAGGCGAAGTGTGATGTCCGCATCTTCTGCCGCATAGTCAAGTGCCTTTTCAAGAGGAGCCTCTGCAAATGTGATTTGAGCCTTTCCACTTCCGCAAACATCGGCAAAATGTATTGTGGAATAGTTAAGATGATTTAATGCCAAATCGTCCATATTATGAAGGTTCTTTGTGCTGTCCAAATCATAGCTCATCACCATAGTATCTTCAATAGGATATACATCTATACCAAGTTGTTTAAAAATGTGCATATCGTATTTTATGTTATGCCCTATTTTTACAACTTCTGGATTTTCAAGCAAAGGTTTAATAAGTTTTGTCAGCTCATCAACTGGGATTTGATTTTCAACAAGTGTATCTTGCCCATCGTTAAATAAATCCCCACCATCAAAAACTTTTTTAATGTGATGTATTGGGATATAGCAAGCATCCCCTTCATCGGTTGCAATGGACATTCCAACAATAGAGGCGGAAAGGCTGTCAAGTCCTGTGGTTTCGGTATCAACTGCAAAGCGTTTTTTATCCTCACATTTCTTTATCCATTTTTGAAGAGTTTCAATATCACGAACAAGTTCATAATGCTTTTCAACATTTTTTATCACGGGTTTATTTATTACAACAGGTTCGTCGGTTGTGTTTGTAGTTGGAGTTTTTGAAACTTCCTCAATAAACTTATTTGCCTTTGAAATAAGGGATTTGAATTCCATTTCATTTATAAATGAAAGCAGTTTTTCTGCATCAACTGGTGTTTTATTAAGTGTATTTAAAGGTGTGGTAAGTGGCACATCTTTTTTAAGTGTGGCAAGCTGTTTTGAAATTTTTGCAAGATCGGCATTAGTTTCAATAGTTTCACGGCGTTTATCCTGCTTTATATTTCTTGCATTTTCAAGAAGAGATTCAAGTGATCCGTATTTGTTGATAAGCTCCGCTGCGGTCTTTGGTCCGATACCCTTTACCCCAGGGATATTATCGGTTGAATCACCAATTAATGCCTGCACATCAACAACTTTGTCTGGTTCAACACCGAATTTATCAAGGACAGTTTGTTTATTAACTTCCTTTTGTTTTAATGGGTCAAATATAGAAACCTTATCGGTTAAAAGTTGCATTAAATCTTTGTCCGAAGAATAAATAACAGCAGTATCGCCGTTTTCTTCTATCTGACGAGCATAGGTTGCAATTAAATCGTCCGCCTCAAACCCAAGTTGTTCAATTGATGGAAGATTGAATGCCTCCACCGCCTTTCGGATATAGGCAAATTGTGGGATAAGTTCCTCTGGAGTTTCACTCCTGTTTGCCTTATATTCTGGATAAATATCGTTTCTGAAATTCTTTCGGGCAGCATCAAAAATCACGGCAACTATTTCGTCCTTTCCGTCCCTTTCAATAAGGAGTTTTAAAAGCATATTGCAAAAACCATATACGGCGCCGACTGGTAAATTATCGCTTCTTGAAATAGGTGGAAGTGCATAAAACGCACGAAAGATAAATCCTGAACCATCAACCAAAATATATTTTTTATTCATATCTAACCTTCTCTTTTAAATTCTTTATATGAATAGATTATAGGCAGGAAAATTTTAAAATACAATAAAATAAATGTTGCATTTTTTCCTTTGTCTTGGTAACTTTCTTTATAAAACAACAGGAGTTAAAAAATGAGCTTGAAATATGATGTAATTGGTAAATGTGGGAAATCAAGACTTGGTATTTTACATACAAAACACGGGGATATTCATACCCCTTGCTTTATGCCAGTTGGAACTTGTGGCACGGTAAAGGCTTTGCGTCCAGAAGATGTTTCCGCAACTGGTGCTGAAATTTTGCTGGGAAACACATATCATTTAATGCTTCGCCCTACTGCGGAGTTGGTTCAAAAAATGGGTGGACTTCATAAATTTATGAATTGGGACAAACCTATTTTAACTGACTCTGGTGGCTTTCAAGTGATGAGTCTTAAAGAGCTTCGTAAAATAACCGAGGACGGTGTGGAATTCCAATCTCATATTGATGGTGGGGTTAAGCATATGTTGACACCAGAACGTTCCGTTCAAATACAAAATATGCTTGATAGTAATATTACTATGTGTTTTGACGAGTGTCTTTCTTGGCCAGTGGAAAAAGCGGATGTTGAAAAATCTATGCGTATGTCAATGCGTTGGGCAAAGCGTTCAAAGGACGCATTTGAGGATCGCGACGGATATGGAATTTTTGGTATAGTGCAAGGCAGTATGTATAAAGATTTACGCCTTGAATCCATTGAAAAACTTACAGAAATAGGTTTTGATGGATATGCGGTTGGTGGACTTGCCATAGGTGAACCGCAAGAAATGATGTTTGAAGTTCTTGACTACACAGTTGCCAATTTACCAGATGATAAACCTCGCTATCTTATGGGAGTGGGAAAGCCTTCTGATATAGTTGGTGGTGTTCTTCGTGGTATAGATATGTTTGATTGCGTTATGCCAACACGAAGTGGAAGGACTGGACAAGCATTTGTTCGTGGTGGTTTTTTAAATATCAATAATGCTTGTTATAAGGAGGATAATCAACCTCTTGATGACAAATGTCAATGTCCGACATGCAAACATTACAGCCGAGCATATCTTCACCATCTTTTCAATGCAAAGGAAATTTTGGGATACACTTTGCTTTCACAACACAATATTTGGTATTATCAAGATTTGATGAGAGATATTCGTGAGGCGATAAAGGAAAACAGATACGAAGAATTTGCCGACAATTTCTTTAAAACTAATAAATGTTAAAATTGTCCCCTGCTCTGGTATCATAATCCATAATAAGGAGATTTTTATGAAGGAGATTGTGCTCTTAAATATGGAACTTGCTATACCGAGGATGGTATAGCCGTTCCATTAAAAGAAGATAATTTAAAAAGAGCATGTTATAATATGTTGTGTTTGGATGCTATAAAAAGAAGTAGTGAAGGTGGTTAGTAAGGTTTTCTATATTCGGATGAAAATTTTATTTAAAAAACTGTCTTAATTGTTTTATTCTTTCTTTTGTTTTTTCTATACGACACCATGTATTATCAATCCTACTTACTGTTCCAATAAAATCTACCCCAACTTTGCAATCATCATCTCTAAATTTTATCCAACTAAGTTCAGCTTGTTTTAAACGTTCCCATTGACATCCTTCATCTTCTCTATCTACATCCCTACAATAAGTTGCTTTTGCTCGTTCCATTGTCTTTTGATATTCTTCATTCAATAGTTTATCACAAGCCTTAAATTCAGCACCTGCACAACTAGCTATAGTCATAGTATAGCAATTACCTTTATGAGTATTACATTCCTGTATCCAATTTTCTGAATCTAATTCACATACAGGAGTTTTAATGAATTTATGAAAATCATCTATATCCTGTTCTGAACAATCAGCTTTTACATCCAATGAAAATATAGAAAATAAAGTAATAAATACTATCAATAATTGGTATATTCTCCTGTTGAAAATAATTTCCATTCTGCATTTCTCCTGTTATTATTGAGGTGATTCCTCTGTATATTCTATCTTTTCCATAGGACAAGAATGGCTTTCATACATTACTCCATAAACCTCAATAAAAGACTTTAAATCATCAGATACAGGTTGTATAAAACTAAAATTATTTGTTTCCATCATTTCATTTATATCTCCATCTTCTAATGTAGCTATAACTTTTATAGGTCCTAACCATTTATCATCAAAATCATCCATATAGATATAAGTTGGATTATCAACTGCTATCTCATTAGCATCACCAGGTATATCACTATATCTTATTACTTTATCCTTTGATACAACAAAACGAACATTGTATTTTTTCCAAAATTCATCACAATTTTTATCATTCTTTTTTAATTGCCAAGTTCCATATAACTCACCTAAATCGGTAATTATTTTTTTCTCAGCAAAACAAACTGAAGATATTAAGCAAAAAATTATAAGCAATATTCTTTTCATGTTATTCTATCTTTACCTCATAAATTGGATAAATTCCTTTTTCAAAAAGATTATACTCTCTATTGCGTCTGTTGGTCAATCCTTTTTTAGTTTCTGCATCTTGATTTTCTGTATCTTTTAAAAAATTATTTCTTATATTAGAAAAATTTTTTCTTTTAATAGATTTATATACTTCGGAATTAATCCAATTACCACTACCTCTGTTAAGTATATACGATGGATTATATTTCGCTTATGAAAAAGAAAAGTTCTTCAACCCTTCTTTTATATATACCTTTCAGTTTGGATTTAAAACCGAAATCCCATTCGCGACAAACGGCCTCAAAATCTTTGTTGATAATTGCTTGTCGCAGTTTGGATTTTTTAAATGCTGGACCTCCGACATTATAGACAAGGGAAATTATAGCTTCAAGCTGTTTCCCTTTTAAATTAAGGTCGGAAATGTATGGCATAACTTCGTTTTCTATCCATTTATTAAGGAGAGTTTCCGCCCTATCCTTTGTAATACTCATACCTTCACACACAGGAAGACCATTGATGTAAGTAGTTCCATAACCGATAGTCCACACACCTGCGGGGCATTTATAGGAGGAGAGATAACAACCTTCGTATTTTTTAATTAGAGAATTCATTTGCACTCTTTCATATAGATTTCATAATAAAGATTAAGATGACGAGCAGTTTCAAGGGTATCTTGTCTGCTTGGAAGTATTGGTTCATAAATAGCACAGAAGCTATCAATCTCGGTAGTGCAACTTGTCAGCACTAGTAGTATTAATGCGAGTTTTAATTTTAGTTTTCGTATTAACTTTTTTAAGAATTTTTTTAGTTTGTTTTGCTTTTTGTTTTGACGCACCATTTTCTTCTCCTTTAAAATAAACAAGCAGGGTTCCAAGAATTCCCGCCACAATAAAATATACTTTCTTCATTTTATACTCCTGAAAATAATAAGGTTAATATTGCAACTGGGTTTTCAAATGAACCTTGATAAATTGAAACACCTATATAGCCAAGGATTATTAAAGTTCCTAATATTCTTTTAAGAGCTATTTGACCATCAGGTTTTACAAAACATTTTTTAAGAATGTTTAAAATAAATTCAAATATTTTTTTCATTATTCCTCCGTTGTTAAAATAAAAAAAGCCTTGCCCATACGGACAAGGCGGTTAAAAAAAATCCCCCATAGGGAGGATAAATAATAACTAACAAAATAATAGAGGAGAGAGAATTATCCCGTTAGTTGGAAATTAATATACACTATTTTAATGAAAAAGTCAAGAACATTTTTAGAACATTTTATTATTTCCGAAACCTTCTTGTATCCTCATAACTCAAACTAAGCTCCTCATTAACGCCATTCGTCGCTAAGTTTTCCTTTTATTCGGGTTCAAAAACAAAATATAAACACTTAAATCTTCTCGTTTGCCATTCTTGTAATCTCGCGATGCGGACTAAGGATTTTTATATCTTCATTATTTATTAAAGCCGTAAGGCTTTATGGCACACCCGCGGGTGCGGGGGTCGGGTGTGCCTTTTCTGACTGTAAAGTTTTTGTTTTTCTCATTTTTAAATAATGATTCATTTTATTATTTGGGTTCGCCCCACAAGCGAGCCGCCCGCGGCCCGAAAAATTCGGGCGGCTCGCAAACTTTATGAATCTATTTATCAGTTTTCTTTTCAACTCTTTGTCAATCAGCAAAGCACCTGCCCTCCGCCCCTTGGGGCGTCCGCGTTCACTTCATTCACATAGTGCTGACTCTTTTCTTTTATAAATATTTTTTCATTTTACCTGTTGCATATATTCCCAATTTGTGATATTATGTAATAGGTTTTACCAAAAATAAAAAAGAAAGGAAATAAAATGGAAAAAAAAACTTTAAAAACTCAAATATCTATGGGGGGGGGTAAATAGTCCAGTAAATTCAGATATTTATACTCTTTCATCTTATATTAATTCTTCTAAAAAAATTCTAAAAATTTCTATACTTTGTTTAAGTTTGTTATGTTTTTCATTACAAGGAAAGGCAGGAATAATTGCTGTTCCAGCAGATGAAGTAGAAACATCTTCTGCAACAGAAAAAACAGAATTGACTGATGAACAAAAAATAGAGCAATTAGTTAAAGAAATTGATTACATATATGAAATATTAACAGATAGACATAAACTTGTAGTAGCTAAGACTCAAAATGCTACAATTTATGGAGAGGTAAATCTTAATAATAAAGATTCTCTAATAGGTTTTAAACCTGAGTTTGATAGTGCAGATAGTATAACATTTTATAATCTTACACCCGAAGAAAAAATACAATATATAAAAGATCGTATTAAATCATCACAAGTTTATAATCAAGAAATCAATAAATAAGGAGTATAAAAATGAGAAAAGTATCAATAATAACTTTAAGTTTAGTAATATTAATAAATAGTGGTGTAGTATTTTCTGCTCCTAGAAAAACTAATAAAAAAAGGAATGCGGTAAATACGAATACGACTTCTGTGGCAACAGGAATTGCAACTAATTCAATTACTACGGTAGAAGAATTGCAAGCACAGAATGCTATGGAGGAGTTGGAAAGAAGTATAGAGAAGGAGAAATTAAAAGGAATTCAAGATTTATTTTCAACATTAAATACGAATATAGAAAAGGCAAAATCATCCTGCTCTGGAATCAAAGATGACTTGAAAGCAATTCAAGTTTTAACTGGTGTTTCTACTGGTGCAAGTGGACTTGGTGCTATTGCCTCAGGAACAGCTTTGGGTGTTGGAATTGCAAAAGCATCTCTTGATAAAAGGATAGCAAACACTAAAACTGACCTTGAAAAAATGTCTACCGCTGAATTGGAAAAAAGACTTGATGAAATAGGAGAAACCTTATCATCGTTAAATAAAAAAATATCAAAAGCTGAAAAAAAATCAAAAACCTTGGGTAATGTCAGAACTGGTTTACTTGCTGGAACTATTGCAACTTCTACAACCTCTACAATTACCTCTGGTATCAGTATCAAAAAACTTGACGATATTATAGAAAAAATGAAGGATTGTGATAAGGCAGCAAAGCAAGTTCACTCTAATGTATCTATGATTGAAGCTGAGGTTGATGATGTTAATGTTTTGAAAGATGAACCTCTACTTAAAAAGGCTGAAACGGTAGCTTTGTTCTGTGAGGGACTTGATTCTGATAATATAAAGGGAATTAAAAAAACATTAACTGCCTCTACTGTTATGGGTGGAATTGGAACTGCTACAAGTATTGCTGGAACTATCACTTCTGCTATGGCGAATAGTAATAATGTTCGTAATGATGATACAAAAGATGGTGTTAAGAAGGAAAAGGACTTGAATCTTGCTTCTAACATTATGGCAGGAATTTCCACTGGAACAAGTATTGGAGGCACAGCATTTAGTGCTATATCGCTAAGTAAATTAGCAAATGATATTGATAATGCAGAAAAGTGTGAAGATGCTTTGAAATAAAAAATTTCCCTCCAAGCGGAGGGATTTTTTTATGTTTACTTATATCTTCATTAAATCTTCAAAGACGTAAGTCTTTGGTCCATCCCCCTAGGGGGATAGAAAATTCAGACTGGATGTCTTGTAAATTATTGCAATTAGTTTTGTTTTTTTAATAAAGCAAAATTACATTTTGCGAGCTTTCCTTCCCCCGCCCGCGGGTGGCTCGCTTTGCCCCATTTGTTATATTTAAATTTTTCTTACCTTTTCTTTATTAATTAAATTTTTCCTTGGACCACTTTCCCTGTCAGCAAAGCGACTGCCCTTGGCCCCCTTTAGGGGCAGTCGCTAGGAGCTAAAGCTCCCATAGTGCTGACTCTTTATTTTCCTAAAAAACAGCCCCTCAAATGAGGGGCATTTTATTATCATCTTCCTTTTAATTTTCGTTGTAATTCTTCAACGATTTTTTCCAAATCCGAAATTCTTTCTTTATCAGATTTTGGTTCAGGTTCTTTTTTCCACCAATTTGGATCATACGGTTCATCATAGAACCCTGGATCATAACTATCTCCTAATGTTATAGGTTCATCATACCAAGCCATTTTCACATCCTTTCATTTTGTTTTTTTTATTATCTTTGCTTTGAATTTTCAATCAAAGTATTTACAACATTTTGAGACTTAACTTCTTTATCAAAATCTTTCTTCCAATTTGAAAAAAGGTTGTTGTATTTCTCTGTTTTTGCAAGGTTGTTAATTGCAATCATCATTATAACTTTCTTTGCAATAGAATCAACGCTCCAATCTATACCATTTAAATCCAAAGTGTAATTTGCTTTTGAATAAATGAAATCAATACGTTTAAGAGTTCCCATGTGGCGAGCAATCCAACCTTCTTCTAAGGTTTTACCTTCTTCAACGGCTTTTTTTGCATCCTTTACATATCCAGAACGACGAGCCCAGTTTTCATATCCTTTTTCACCTGTAATAGGGTTAACTGATTCTGGATCAAAACCTTTTAAGTGTTTGATAGAAACATCAATATCATTGTTAAGGAAAACTGTTTGCACTTTGTTATCTTTAAGTTTATCAAAAACTTCTTTGTATCCGATATCGTATGAACCAAAACCACCGAAATCAAGAACACTTTTTTCCTTAATATCAAATTGATTCATAAGGAGTTCTTTTTCATATTTTCTCCATTCAAGTTCACCTTCGTTGTTGATAATATCTTTTGGTAAAATACCTTTGTTTTCAAAAGTTTTTTGTTTTAAAGTAGCATCAACACCAATAACTTCACGACCAAGCATTTCACCAATTTTTTTACTTACAGTTGTTTTTCCTGTTCCTGGAACACCCAAAACACCGAAAGTTGGAAGTTCATTGTTAAGTTCATTTAAAAGAGATACATTTTTCATTTTTATTTCCTTTCTTTTTATGTTTATTTTTGTTTGGTTAAAGTTAAAAGTAAGCTTATTTCTGTTTGCTTACCCGCAACAGAATGAATAAGATAATTTGCGTATCCATCTTCATCTGCATAAATTTCATTAAGAGCTTTAAAGTCAACTTTGCCATTTTTTTGAACTTTATTGCCTGTAACACCAGTTCCAACGGTAAGAATAGTTTTAATTCCTGCTTTGTTACCGCCACGAATATCCGTTATTACTGTATCACCGATTATTGCAATGCGATTTTTATTTACAGTGATATTGTTTTCTTTAAGTTTATCAAATATGTAATCAAATACAATTTTGTGAGGTTTCCCTATTTCAACAACTTCGCCACCCATATCTTTGTAATCTTTTACAAGCGCGCCTTGGCACAAGCCATATTTTGTTGTTTTGTTTTCAATATCATCTTTGATGGAACCCATATCAGGATTTGCATTAAAACCAGAAAGTCCAAGTTCTAACACTTTCTTTAAATCTTCCTTAAAAATATCGGATGTAGTAATTGAGTATTTTTTACTTCCATCTTCTTTTATTTTTGAAAGAAAGAATTTATCTTTATTTATTGTCTTTGTTCGCTCCTCTGTTAATTGAGGAATACCAAAGTAAAAGAAATCAGCCTTTTTAACATCATCAACTTCTTTATATATAGTATTTTCAAACAAAGATTTATTCTTCATACCAACAGTATAATAATTTACAGGTTTTGTATTATTTTTAAACTTTAATGCTGAGTTTAGAAGAAAATCTCTTGCGACCTCACCAGAAGTAATTGCCATATCATAATGAATGCCTTTTACAAGTCCTTTTTTGGCATAACTTTTTTCCCATTCCGAAGAAAGCTGAGTTCCATTTGAAAGAATATAAATTATTTTACCTTCTTTTTTAAGGTTTCCCATAATTTCAGGAATATTTTTATATATTTCTTTACCGCTCCAAATAACGCCATAGACATCAAATATAAGGATATCAAATTTATCTTTTATATCCATAATACCATTAAATACTGTATTTTTTATATTCATTTCTTGGTTCTTTCGTTTATTTTATTTTTTCTTTGAATATTCTTTGGAATTCGGCAACGGAAAATCCGTTTAGGAATCCTTGGTTAATTTTTGTTTGCACTATGGAAGAAATTACATCGTATTTTTTGGAAATAAAGTTATTTATAACTTCTTCTGCCTCGGGGGCAAACAAATCTTTATTGTTTTTATAAATACCGTTGGTGATATTTAAAAATCCAATCCTGTCTACTGTAAAATCAGTAATAACAGGTGCGACAGTAGAGCTACTGTAATGTTTAAAGAATGCGTAAGCATCATCAACTGCGGTTAGTTTTGAATCTTTGAATAATAAAAGAAGTGTTGTTGGAAAATCTTCACATACCTTTGCTTGTCTATCAAATGAAGGAAGAAGAGAAACATACCTTTTAAACATATCGCCACGAATTGCTTTGTTCCACATCGGTGTATCCCAATTTGTTGCAATATCTTTGTTTTCGCTTACTGTTGCCCCTGATGAAAGTTCAGATAACTTTTTCATCAAGGAATTATGTGGGACACCCATTCCTGCTTGAAGTATTAAATTTTTTGCATTATCATCCGCAAATTCATAATGAAAGCCAAGTCCACAAATATTTGCTTTTGTTTGAGCAACCTTTTCCATCACATCAGAAATTACAAAAGAGTTAGAAAAGAAATCATCGGAATCAAGCATAAAAACAAAATCGGTATTAAAAACTTTACTTGCTGTATAACGCATAATTTGTTCTGCGGACAATGCTGCCGAGTTATTATTTGCAGAAATAACTTCTATTCTGTTATCGTCTTTTGCTTTTTTATTTATTATATTTAATGTGTTATCAGTAGAATTGTCATTTAATATAATAAGTTTTAAATTCTTATAATCCTGATTTAAAACAGAATTGATTGATTTTTCAATAAACGAATCGACATTGTGCGCTCTCATCATTATATATGCTTTTGGGTGGTATATTCTCATTTCAATTCCTTTTTATACAAAATTAAACGAATTTACGTTAAGTTTAACAAAAAAAAAAAACAGTCAAGAATTTTCTTCAATTTCAGAGAAAAATTTAATTATTTTTTGTTCAAATTTTATTAACTTATTGATTTTACAAGATTCTATAAAAATGGGATAAAATTTCTATTATTGACAAACTTTTATAATAATATATAATAGTATTTATTGACAACTTAACAAACAAAAGAAGGAAGTAAAATGACTAAAACTGTTATAAAAAACATTATGTGGGACGTTGATGGCGTTCTTGCAAACCTTGACCACGCATATTTCAGACTTTTAAAGGAACATCCAAATTACAAGGATAAATATAAGGATTTGGTTTGGGAAGATTTACCAAAGGCTTTGCCTATTGCCGATAAATTCGGTTCTCTTGAACTTACACAACACCCAACAATGGGAAAGGAATTAAATGAAGATTTTTGCCACAACTCTGGTGAAATTTATTTTGATCGCCCATTATATCCAAATGTTGTTGAAACTTTAAAAGAGTTAAATGAAAAGGGTTATATGCAACTTACTATGTCATCTGGATTTAATGCCGAAATAAAAAGAAAGATGATTGCCGATACTCTTGGCGAGGAACTTTCATTTGTTAATATAGAGGTTGTTGAGCATCAAAAATCTACAAAGGATGCAGGTCATGGTAAAGCTATGGTTGGTGAAAAAGAACAACGCATTATTGAATGCTTGGCAAAGTATAATTTAAAGCCAGAAGAAACTGTGCTTGTTGATGACAGAATATTTAACTGTGAAACTGCTCTTAAAGTTGGTATGCATGCAGTTCGTTGTCGTCCTGGATTTACTACTGATAGCCCTGATGAATTGAAATCAAGACTTGATGCAGAAGTAAAAAATGTTGTTGAATTCAAAAAATGGCTTGAAGAAAACACAACACAAGAGTAAACTTTAAATATTAATAAAGAAAATGAAAGATAAAAAAAATGAGTAAAGTTATTACAATGATACCTGTTAGAATGGCAGCAACTCGTCTTCCTAACAAACCTCTTTTGGATATTAATGGCAAAACACTTATTCAACGTGTTTACGAAAATGTAAAGGCTGTTGTCCCTGGGGATATTGTTATTGCTGCGGGTGATCAAGCTATTATTGATGAATGTGAAAAGTTTGGTGCAAAGGCGGTTCTTACTGACCCTGCTCTTCCAAGTGGAACTGACAGGATTGCTGCTGCACTTAAAGAAATTGACCCAGACGGTTCAAAATATGATATAGTTGTTAATTTCCAAGGCGACAATATCAATGTTGACCCTCGTGTCAACTTACCACTTATTGAAATGGTAGAAAGAACTGGTTGTGATATTGCTACCTGTGGTATGGTTTTCAAAACAGAGGAAGCAATCAACAATCCAAACAATGTAAAAATCGTTATGGGAATAAAGGACGGTGAAAAGGAAGCTCGTTGTTTGTATTTTACTCGTGCAGCTGCTCCTTATATCAGAAATCCTGAAAAATCAAAATCACACAATTTCTATCATCACATTGGTATTTATGTGTATAAAGCAGAATCCCTAAAAAAAATGGTTTCACTTCCTGTTGGTGTATTGGAAGACAGGGAGGCATTGGAACAACTTCGTGCATTGGAGGCTGGTATGGAAATCCGTGCGCAAGTAATAGATTCAATGAAACTTATTGAAGAAGCTCCTGCTGATATAAATACACAGGAAGAATACACAGAATCCTTAAAATGGATTAAATAAAATTTATCCCCCTTTTATCAGGGGGATTTTTTCAAAGGAAATTAAAATGCAAATGTATAATTCTATCTTAGATATATATAAAAGTTTTGATGCGTTTGTTTTTGATGCAAATGGTGTTTTGTGGGGTGGCAAGGATTGGTTTGATGGTGTGCTTGATACCCTTCAAAAACTTATAAGCGAAGGAAAAATCGTTTATATATTTTCAAATTCTACATTCCGTGCAGATTTTACAATTTCCCAATATGAAAAGTATAATCTTAAAAGAGATATTCATTATACAAAGATAATTACAAACGGGGAAATAGTTCACGAATTTTTGAAAAACAAGCTTTTGAAATTTACTTCAAATCCTACTCCTTTGAAATATTACAATTTGTTTTATCCGAACAAGGCTTTGTTTGAAAATACTCCTTACAAAGAGGTTTCAGATATGGCGGATGCTGACTTTATTTATATCGGTATTCCTCGTATTCATTCCTCGCAAACCGACATCATAGGCAAATACTCCTCTATGCTAAATAACTTTGGCGGGAACACAAAAACTTTCTTTGATAAGGAAGGGGATGTTTGGTATGATTGTTTGGAGATGACTCCTTTTAATGAAATGTTGGAAGGCGTAAAATCTCTTAAACTTCCTGTATTAAATATCAATCCTGATTTTACAGCAAAGGAAAATGGTGCCTTTGTGATAAGGCAAGGAAGTATAGCAAACGAGTTTTTAAAATCTGAAATAGAGGTTGTGCAATTCGGGAAGCCTTTGAAAATAACATTTGAAAATGCACTTAAAGATTTATCCTCTATATCAAAAGACAAGATACTTATGATTGGGGATTCAATTTCAAATGATATAGTTGGGGCAAATAATTATGGGATAAAATCCGCCCTAGTCTGTCATACAGGATTAACCGCGAATGAGGTTTTAAACGGTGATGAAGTTGACACCTGCAAATTATCAGATTTAATAAAGCAAAATAACGCAACGGTTGATTTTATAATTAAAAAAGTTGCTGTATAGTTTTTTATGACTTAATCCAACATATAAAAAAATCCCCTCCAATCAGAGGGGAATTTTTATTTTTTCTTTTTAATTACCAATTTAAATTTAGGATTGAATGTATAAAGATAAATTATACTCATAAATGAAAAATAGAACATTGTTTCAGAAGTTTCCTCAAACATCTCATTTGAAAGTAATGTTTCGCCAAGTGTTCCTAAAACTATACCCAAGATAAATAACAAAATATCTATGGCTGGGAAATTCGCAAATTTGATATAGTTCCACAATGTCTTATAAAGCTTTTTGAAAAAGAAATACAAAAGTGAAAAAATCATAAACAAAGCATACAAAGTTTTTGGAAGCCAGCTGTAATTTGGAATTATTTGATCCCAATATAAAAATCCTCCGTTTTTAACATCTGGGAAAAAGATTCTTCCGCAATTAATCTCTCTTAGAAATAAAATAAATGAAAGCATTGCGAACCAATTGAAAAGAGGTTTTTGCTCTTTGTTTTTTAATGCAAAAATTATGGCAAAAGCCAAAATAAATAATTGTAAATTTTCAAAAAATGAGTTTTCGTTTGCGTATTTTGATGGAAGCCAAAGTATGCAAGGGATTATGGCAATAAGGCTTATCAAACCAAAAATTGTTGTTGGATAAATGTTCCAATTTAATCTTGAAAAAATATTTTTTATGAATTTTATCATTTCTACCTACCTTTTGTTTATAATAATACAATATAACCCTTTTATTATTTTTTACAAGAATTAATTCTTGATTATTATTATAAGGTTAAGATAAGTTGCAAATATTATCCAAAACAGATATGGATATAATAAAATATAAGAAATGGAACTGTATCTTTTATAAATATTCATCATATTTAAGACTATAAATATATAAAATAAAATTTCTACAAATGCCATAAGTGGGGCTTTTAATCCGAAAAATAAAACTACCCATAAAAAGCTGAATAATAATTGTAAAGCATAAACAAATATTACAAAACTTTTCTCCTTTTTACGTGCTTTTTTATAACTTAGGCAAGTTGAAACTCCGATAAGAATATATAATAAACTCCACACAATGGGAAATACAAAATTTGGTGGATTTAGCATTGATTTAGATAGACTTGGATACCATGCACGAATGCTGTTAAATTGGATTAAGCTACTTATATATCCAACGAGATTACAGATAAGGATTAGGAATGAGCATAATAGTAAATCTTTTATTGTTATTTTTTGATGCTTCCATTGGTCTTCTGCACTTTTTATTTCTTCAAGCATAATCTTCTCCTTTTTTAAAAAGAATACTAGATTTTTTATGAAACGCAACTTAAAAGAGCATTTATGAATTTATACTTATATTTATTTTTATTGTATAAAAAAAATTGTATGTTATACTTTTAATGTTTAAATAAATGGAGGTAAAAAATGAGCTTTAAAAATCTTAATATTAATGTTGTTTTCGTTGTTATTGTGGCAACACTTGTTTATGTTTTCAGTGGTAGCAATAATAATCAAATAAATGTATCTGGTGAATGTTCAAAAAAGGTAAAAAAAGACAGAGTTTCAATAATTTTAGAGGTAAAGAATTTGGATAAAAACGCAAGTCTTGCATCACAAAAATCTATGAAGACATATAAGGAAATTTCCGATTATGTTATGGAACTTCAAAAACAATATCCAGAAACTGAACTTGAAACAACAGAATATAATACCTATGAAAAGACAGAATGGAATTCTACTTTGAAAAAGAATGTAAAGCTTGGGGTGGAAAATGTTATTGGTTTATCCATAACCTCACCAAAGATGGATTTGGTTGGAACAATACTTGCAGAAGTTTCAAAGTTTTCTGATGTTTATCCAAATGGCTTAAGAACCTTTGTATCAAGAGCGACATTTAAAAAAGAGCAAACTGCTTGTTTAGATGAGGCTGTGAAAAATGCACAAGCAAAGGCAATTGATATGGCACGTTCTGTTGGTCAATCCATTGGTAAAATGACAAATGTAAATGTTTACGATGATAATTACAGTTATGCTTCAAATACTCGCGCTTATAAAGCTATGGCAAAAATGGCTGTGATGGAAAATGCAGATGAAACAACAGCTGGTGGACCTTCTATATTTACAGGCAATTCTGATATTTCATTAAAGGTAAATGCGACATTTGAATTGAAATAATTTTTAATAATAAACAAAGTGCTGGGAATAAAAAACTAGCACTTTTTTATTGCAAAAATTCAAAAAAATGATAATATATTTTATATAAAAAACAGGAGAGTTAAAATTTTAGAAACTTTATTTGTATATGGTGTGTATTGCAGTGTTGTCTACTCTGCATATAAAATAATAAACTCTCAATATATATAGGAGATAAATATGACTTTTGATGTTAACAAAGAAATAAACATTTATGTAAAAGAATTAAAATATACTTACGAAAATCCAGAGGAAACAAATGTTGATGCAGATCGTTATTTAGATTTCGGAAGGGAATTGATTGCAACAAATAACGAAGATTTAATAAATGCAATTTCCAAATTATCATCTGTTTTAAACAGAAGAAAGTTTGATAGTTTTTATATTCCATACGCTTTGTTTATGAATTATACAGATGTGACCTTTGATTTAAATGATCCTGAATATACTACAAGCTTTTCCAAAGAACAAAAGGAAAAGAATTTAAAAAATACTATGAGCATTTTGGATAAAAATTTTGAAAATAAAGAGCTTCTTGACCAACTTTATACACTAGTAAGAAGAGGTCATAATATTGATATAATCTACAATCCCGATAAACTTAGTAAAATGATTGCGGATATTGAGAAAACTCAACGAATAACTTCTGTTGTGGGAAATATGATTAATGGAAAATAAATTAAAGGGGTGTTAAGCCCCTTTTTTTATTTCATATCCGTCCTTTTTATCTTCTACTTGAAAACCCTTATCTATGATTTGTTTTTTAAGTTCGTCGGCCTTTGCATAATCTTTATTTTGCTTTGCTGTCCAGCGAAGTTTTGCAAGGGTTTCAACCTCCTCTGGCACGGTTATATTTAGTAAAGATTTTGCGGAATCTATAAATTCTAAACCTAAAATTTCATCAAAAAATTCAATCAATTTTAGTTTTGTATTTGCGTCTATATCTGATTTAAAAATGTCTTGGAGTATGACAATTACGCCTGAGGTATTTAAGTCATTATTTAATGTTTCAAGGATTTTTGTTTTCCATTTTTCAAAGACAACTTTGTCATAATCAGATGTTGAATTTTTGATTATTTCGGAAACTTTCCTTACTATATTTTCATAGGACTTTTTTGCGCCGTCCAAAAGTTCGTATGAAAAATTAAGTTGAGTTCTATAACTTGCAAGAAGTAAAAAATATCTGTATACAAGTGGGGAGTAGCCCTTTTCCTTTAACAAAGAAAGTGTTAAAAATTCGCCGTTGGACTTGCTCATCTTACCACTTAAATCATTTAAAAATTCCATATGGACCCAATAATTCACCCACTTATGACCTACAACTGGTTCAACCTGTGCGATTTCGTTTGTGTGGTGGACTTTGATATGGTCCACACCACCAGAATGGATATCCAGACGGTCGCCAATTTCAGATAGGCACATTGCGGAACATTCAATATGCCAGCCTGGGAAACCTATACCCCAAGGGCTGTCCCATTCCATTTGGCGTTTTTCATTTGTTGGTGAAAATTTCCACAATGCAAAGTCGGCAATGTTTTTTTTACCATTTGAAAAATCAACTCTTGCACCAGCCTTTAATTCATCAAGGTTTTGTCCGCCAAGTTTTCCATAATCCGCAAATTTTGATGTATCATAATAGATGCCGTCGTTTTCAATTTTATAGGTGTAGCCCTTATCTTCTAATTTTTTAACAAGGTCAATTTGCTCCTTAATATACTGGGTTGCAGGAGTATATTTTGTTGCGGGGATAATATTCAAATCGGATATATCGTTCATAAAAACATCTGTGTAATATTTGGAAATGTCCCAAACGGATTTTCCCTCTCGCTTGGAACCCTTTTCCATTTTATCTTCACCAGTATCACCGTCGGATGTCAAATGCCCTACATCGGTGATATTCATTATATGTTTGACCTTATAACCATTGGCAAGAAACATTCTTTTCATAATATCTTGGGACACATAAGTCCTTAGATTTCCAATATGTGCAAAGTGATATACGGTTGGACCGCAGGTATAAATTGAAACCTTCCCTTTGTTTATAGGTTTGAAAGTTTCAATGCTTCTTGACATAGTGTTATATAATTTTATATCCATAAGTTTGCCTATTTTATTTCAGTGAATTTGCCATTATCAATTTTATATTTTATAAATCCAGCATTACCACTTATATCAATGCCATTTATATAATAAATGTTTTCTGGGGTGTTAGGATTTTTTATATCATAGCCTAAAATTTTAGCAACGAATTTTCCTATATCATAATGAGTAAGTAATTTTGGTGGATTGTTGTATCCGAATAAATCCTTTTGCGATACGTTTTTGGTGTAAAGCATAAATGGAACTTCGGCAACGTGTTTATTTAAAAACGAATGACCCCAAAGGTTATCTTGACCCATCATTTGACCGTGATCTGATGTCATTACAAAATAAACTTTTCCTTTAAGTGTTTTTGCCCAATTGATAACACGGTAAAGGAAGTCATCAAAATATAACATTGCGTTATCATAGGTATTTATTCTGAAATGAGTCTTTTCATCTTTGTAAACATCATATTGAGGATATGGTTTATAAATATTTGCATAAGGAAAATGAATAGCTCTTGTTTGCATAACAATTAAATTTTTATCCTTTAATGGAGTAGATTTTAAAAGTTCCAATGTGTATTCATCTGCCTTTTGGGCATACTCTTTTCTTGCATTATCTCTGTATATAGTTCTATCAACATATTGTAGACCTGCTTGGGAAAAAGTCATACTGTTTTGAGGAGAATACAAAACTGTTTGGAAGTCTTGATTTTTTGCAAGTTTAAACAAGTTGCCCCCCCCCTCCAATGTTGCGATATCGTTTTCGGCTTCCTTTTGAAGGTTGAAAAACATTGGAATTGATGAACCAGTTCTTATACTTGAAGAAATAGCCCTTCTATACACAAAATTTTTATCATTTTTTAATGTTTCAAGTTGTGGAGTGGTTTTTCTTTCATATCCATAAAGGGACATATTATTTGAACTTACACTTTCACCCATAAAAAGAATTATTGTTGTTGGTTCGCTAATCACCCTTTCCTTTTTAACTTCGTATGGAAGGAAAGTTTTGTGTGTTTGCTTTCCCGAAACTGTATCAATAAGGAACATAGAGATGGAGTTCATACCATTTCTGAAAATATATCGGACAGAAGATGGGAAATATTTATCTTGTAAATTACGGACCTTTGAAACCGAATAAGGATAATAAAGAAAGGCACACAAAAATACTATAATAAACTTATTTGAATGATAGATATATTTGTATGTTTTCTTCCTTAACAAAATTGATAAAGCAAAAAGTATTATGCACATAATTGGCAAATACCAAAAATCAAAAAGGTCTGCGAAAAAGCCCAATGCAATATCTTCTGTTTCAACAAATAATAAATTTATATCGCTTCCAATAAAATATCTTCCGAAATGGAAAAGATAAAATAAAGAACAAGTCATTAAAATCCATACAAGAGATAAAACTGTTATAAAGAATTTATTACTTTTTATTAAAAATAATGATGCCATAAAGCAGAAAATCAACACAAAAGTATTTGCGTGGAAATGTGCCACATAGTTATGTGAAAATATTCTTAATAAATAGTCTGGAATAATTACAATTATTGAAAAAAGAAGGGCTGTAAGAAAAGAATATGCCCCCTTTTTCCAGTTAATAGATACTTTTTTCATAATACGCGTTTCCTTTTTTAATCAAGCCAATATTCAATAGTTGAAACAACTCTTACCTTTTTATTTATGAATTGTTTTTCGTAACCATCATCTGTTTCTGCAAGGATAGAAAAGACACCTTGGGAAGCCTTTCTTATTTTACCAACCTTTGAATCTGAGGCTTTTGCAAATTCCTCGGCTGACTGTTTTGCATTCTTTGTTGCCTCTTCAAGCATTTTTGGTTTTATTTCATTAAGTCCTGTAAATAAATAACTTACTGGTTTTGAGTATTCATCACCATCAAAAATTATACCCTTTGAAATAAGTGAGCTTATGTTGCTTGATGATTTTTCAACCAAATTTACATTTGAAGATTTAACGGTTAATTTTTGGGTTAGAATATATCTGTATGTTGGGGTTCTGTCTGAACCATAACGTTCTGCGAGTTTATCAACAACGCTTAGATTATCTGGGATTATTTCATCATCAGAAAAGCCTGCTGTTTTTAAAAATTTTATAACTTCGGCAAGTTGAGTTTCAACTTTTTTTTGTGATGCCATCATATCATTACCCGCAACGGTAAATTTTATTTTCCAGATTGCCAAGTCCGCCTTTACATCCATTTCGGCAAGTCCCTTTACCACAACGGAATTATTTGTTTTATATGTTTTGAAATAATAATACCCTGGGAAAAATCCAGCACACATTAAACCGATACATAAAATTACGCCATAAACAATTTTTGATTTTCTTTTGTCGTCCATTTTTTTATCTCCTTTCATAAAATTGATATAAATAAAATCTAATCCTATTTTTTATAAAAGGCAAGTTTAAAAAACACTTTACTTTCATATAGGTATCAATTATTATAAAGGGACAAAATCAATTATAAAATTAGGATAGAAAAATGTCAGAACAAAACCTTAATTCTTATGCTGAAAAATTATATAAATTTCAAGAGGATAATGGCTACTTTAAAGCAGAGCCAGAAAGTAATAAACCTCGCTATACAATTATGATTCCGCCACCAAATGTGACTGGAAATCTTCATCTTGGGCATGCGTTCACTATGACTATGCAAGATGTTGTTATAAGGTATAAAAGAATGAAGGGATTTGATACACTTCTTCTTCCTGGGACTGATCACGCAAGTATTGCGACACAAATGCTTGTTGAAAAACATCTTAAAACTAAGGGTATTGATAAAAATGAAATAGGCAGAGAAAAGTTTTTGGAGTATGCTTGGGATTGGAAAAATACTTATGCTGGCAATATTACTTCTCAGCTTAGGACTATTGGATATTCGGCGGATTGGAGCAGAGAAAGATTTACTCTTGATACAGGACTTAACAAGGCGGTTGTAGAAGCATTTGTTCGTATGTATGAAGATGGACTTATTTACAAGGACAAGCGACTTGTTAATTGGGACCCTGCTCTTCTTACTTCACTTTCCGATTTGGAAGTTAATATGGTGGAAGAAAACGGCTTTATGTGGCATATCAGGTATGATATAGAGGGAAGCAAAGATTCTATTATCATTGCAACAACTCGTCCTGAAACTATGCTTGGAGATACTGGAATTGCAGTAAATCCGAATGATGAGCGTTTCAAACATTTAATTGGAAAGTTTGCGATACTTCCAATACTTGGTCGCAAGATTGAAATTGTTGGTGATGATTATGCTGATATGACAAAGGGAACTGGTGCGGTGAAGATTACACCTGCGCATGATTTTAATGACTTTGAAGTGGGAAAGCGTCATAACCTTAACATAATAAATATTTTCCATAATAATGCGACGATTGATACATCTAAAATCCCAGAGGAAAATGATTTTGTGAAGTCGTTGGAGGGATTGGATAGGTTTGAAGCAAGAAAACTTATTGTTGAAAAATTAAAGGAGCTTGGCAACCTTATCAAAATAGAGCCTTATGTTCATCAGGTTCCACATTCGGAGCGTGGTGGTGCGGTTGTTGAACCTAGGATGACAGAACAATGGTATTTAGATGTTTCTTCTATGGCAAAAAAGGCNATTGATTTAGTNAANACTGGAAAGTTGGAATTTATTCCAAAGATGTGGGAAAATACTTTCTTTGCTTGGCTTGAAAANATACAACCTTGGTGTATTTCACGACAACTTTGGTGGGGACATCAAATTCCTGCTTACTATACTGATGATGGNAAAATNATTGTTGCTCGTAATTTAGAAGAGGCNCAGNCAAAGGCTGGTGCAGGTGTTCATTTNACACAGGACGAAGATGTNCTTGATACTTGGTTTTCTGCTGGACTTTGGCCTATGTCAACNCTCGGTTGGCCAGATGTNNANAANATTGATTTTAAAACATATTTTCCAACCTCAACCTTGATTACTGGATTTGATATTATATTTTTCTGGGTTGCAAGAATGGTGATGTTTAGTGTTTACTTTACTGGAAAATCTCCATTTGAAAAAGTGGTTTGTCATGGNCTTGTTCGTGATGAACACGGTGTAAAGATGAGTAAGACAAAGGGAAATGTTATAAATCCGCTTGATTTGATAAACGAGTTTGATGTNGANTCTGTTCGCTGGACTGTATGTTCNTTNTCTGGNCANGGNNGNGATATAAACTTTGGTAAATCAAATGTTGAAAACGGNCGAAAGTTTATTACAAAGCTTAAAAATGCTATTAATTTNTGGGAGCAAAAGGGTGTAAANGAANCNTCTGANTTTAANGGAAAANANNCNTCTGCGATTACAAATTGGATTTTGGATAANATGAATATAGCTATTCAAAATGCCACNAAATCNATTGAAAATTATCGTTATGATGAGTATGCACAAACAATTTATCATTTTGTTTGGGATGATTTTTGTGATAATTTTATAGAGCTTTCAAAATCTGAACTTAATGGTGAAAAGAAAGATTTGATACTTTCCGTTGCAAANCTTGTAATACAAAATATTTTGAAAATGTTGCAACCTGTTATTCCATTTACAACCGCNCTACTTTGGCAAAATTTGGGATTTGGTCGTGATGTTGATTTTATGAATGAAAAATATCCAGAGCTTGTTTNAATTGATGCTTCAAACGTTTCTGATATTGATTGGTTGCTTTCTGTGATAACTACTATCAGAAATATTCGTGCAGAAAACAAGATTGGATTTAAGGAAGCACTTCATATCTCATTTAAAAATATTGATGCGGATAAAAATCAATATATACCTCTTATTGAAACACATACAAATGTTGTTTGTGGTGGTGTAAGTGATGATATGATTGATTGTGTGATTGACAAGTCNACTACTCTTTCNATATCTTTACCACAAACGAATAAGGAAGAGGAACTTCAAAAAGCACGNNNAGAATTGGAGCAAGTAAAGAAGCGAATCGCCTCTTTGGAAGCACAACTTTCAAATGAATCTTTCGTTTCAAAAGCTCCTGCNCAAGTTATTGAAGATAGAAAGAAAAGNTTNTCNGAGTTAAAGGAAAAGATGAAAAATTTNGAGNCTGTTATTAAATAAAGGTGGCAAATGAAAAAAATCACTTTTTATGACTTTATAACTAAAATATTCAGCAATGAAAAGAATATACTCTTTTATAATTTATCGGATGTTGTTGATCATCTTTACCATAAAATAAGGTCAGAGGGTTCTCATAAATATAAATTTATTGATTACGGTAATNCCAGATTTTCGGACGGGACTTTGGTAACGAACANAAAAGAAAATCATTTTAAATTTAATGCCGAATGTGTAGAGCAGGCAAAAAAAGANAATAAAAATGTTNNTTTANTNANAANNTCNNNCTCNCAACCTGACGGAACTATNAANGGNTGGTTTTNTAGGGTATATAAANATTCCTCTTCAAATTGGAATATTGCTGAACGGCTTTCNCTTAATGTATATATGGATCAAAACCTTATTAAAAACCTTGATGAAATTGTTGAAAAGGATAAGGGGGNGCATATTACGGAATACAAAGTTCCTTCTAATCTAATTCAATGTNNGAACAGGCATGATACTGTAACAATTTATTTTTCAAAACTAACCCCTTCTTTNTTANNGGAAATTGTTGATAAAGTGAAACCNTATNTNAGNCCNGAANANNCTTCTGTNATTATTGAAGANAAAAATCCGTATAATGTTAATTTGCCAAGTGGGATTTATTANAANNNNGAACCTCAACCAGAGCAGGTAAAATTTTTATTGGATAAGGTNAAAAANGTTCTTCCNGATATGGAAAATGAATTAAGGNTTGCTTTACAAATNNGNNGNGACAATATTACAAGTGTTGCNACNTACAGAATTNTGATGCATTATGTATATTTATTTCAAAAATATGCTGATAAAATTGATCCNCAATCTGTTTATGATTATTACAAACAAAGGAAAGAGGATTATTTGAAATATCACCCTGACTTTGTTGTTGCGACGGATAAATTGGCTAAACGTATAACGGCTGATGATATTAAAAATGCACTTAACAAAATTGCGAATGAAAGGGANTAAAAAATGGCGGAACTTCTTGATATTTATGATGAAAACGGGAAACATCTTGGGGTGGAGGACAGAAATGTCGTTCATCAAAAGGGNCTTTGGCANAAAACTATTCATTGCTGGATTGTNAANGANGGCGANAAAATTGTTTTTCAAAAAAGGGGAAGTCATCTTGATGATAATCCTTCAAAACTTTANACTACNGCAAGCGGGCATTTGAANGCGGGTGAAAGTTTGGAAGATGCCTTTAAGCGNGAAACNGCGGAGGAGCTTGGCATACAAATTGAAAATCCGCAAAGGCTTTTGGANGTTNTATACAAGGCTGACTTTATTACAAAATCAAACAAGGAATTTCACGACAGAGTTTTTTGCAATATGTATTTTGCGAAATGTGATATTCCNCTTTCGTCCTATCNTGTGCAAGGAGGANGAGCTTGACGGCGTNGTGGANATGAAAATTCGTGATGTTATNGATTTATTTGACGGCAAGGTTCAAAGTATAAGGGGTGCAGGATATTTGCTTGAAAATGGGACTTTCAAGATGAAGGACCTTGACCTTACTTTGGCTGATTTCTTGACTGTGCCACCAGAAACTTGCAAAAGCAAGTATGGTTATGTGTTGGATGCGATTTTGGAAAAACTTTAATGAACTTTTATGAAAAAATATATGAGGTTGTGTCATCAATTCCAAAGGGGAAAGTTGCAACCTATGGGCAAGTTGCATTTATGGCTGGCAACCCTAGGGCGTCCCGTGTTGTAGGATATGCACTTCATAAAAATCCGAAGCCTGGGATAATTCCTTGCCACAGGGTTGTGAACAGGGACGGAAGGCTTGCCCCTGCATTTGCATTTGGTGGGGAAAATGCACAACGAAAATTGTTGTTGGCGGAGGGTGTAAAGTTCTTGTCATCTGGAAATGTGGATATGAAAAATTTTTGTGTTGGTGGTGGAAAAGTGGAATAAAAAAGCCCCTCTTTTGAAGGGCTTTGTTTTTATTTTTCTTCTTTTATAAGGTTTCCGTCTTTGTTATATTTCTTTTTATAAATCTCTTCACCATCTTTGTAACCTGTTTCAGATAGTGGTGTTCCATCTTTATCATACATTATCATTTTAGTTTTTTCTTTATTTTCATCAAAAAAAGTTGTTGATATAAGATAACCAGCATAAAAATTACCAGATACAAGTTTACCATTCTTATAAAGACCTTCACTCCATAAATCTCCATTATCGTAATAATTTGTTTCCTTTATAAGGTTTCCATTTTCATCATATTCTTTTTGCCAATCTTTAACGCCTTTTTCGTAATAGATTTCTTTTTGTAATTTACCATTTGGTTTATATAATTTCATTACTCCATGTTTTTTTCCATCTTTTAACGGTATCTCATCTGAGATTTGACCACTAGTATAATATATTTTACCTATATTATCATCTCTATAAGAGAAAAGTTCACCAGTTTCATAGTATGTTTTATTCCATACCATTTTATCTTCTATATATAATGTTTCTTCTTTGAGATTCCCTTCTTCATTATAATTTTTAAAAACACCGTCTTTTTTTCCATTTTTATATGGAGTTTCAACCTCAAGTTTTCCGTTTTTGTAGGACTTTAAAGTTCCGTGGAATTTTCCGTCTTTAAATGGAAATTCCATACTAATTGTTCCGTCTTCTTTATAAAATTTACTTATGCCGTTAGGAGTATCATTTGTTAATGAAATTTCGGATTTAAGATTTCCATTATCATAATATTCCTTTTTTATTTCCTTATTTGTTGCGCAGGCGGAAAGTATGCACAAAAGCATTGCTAAGATTTTTTTCATTTCTCCTCCTTTATAATGTTTTTATTACATTATAGCATATATTTTAATTTCAAGCAAGCCTTTACCAATGCGTCAAATATTGGTGATGGAGCAAATGGGCGGGATTTAAATTCTGGGTGGAATTGTCCCGCGATAAAGAACTTATGCTCTGGGATTTCAATTATTTCTGGAAGTTTACCATCTGGGGAACGACCACTTATAATTACGCCCTTTTTCTTTAATTCGTCTTCGTATTTGATATTCATTTCATAACGGTGGCGGTGACGTTCTTCAATTTCCTCTGCCCCATAAATTTTATGTGCCAAAGTGTCAGGGGTAATTTTGCATTTATAACTGCCAAGACGGAGGGTGCCACCCTTGTCCGTATTTTCATCGCGAATCTCCTTTTTACCATTGTTTTCCCATTCTGTGATAAGGGAGATAATAGGAGTGCAATCGTTTGTAAATTCGGTTGAGTTTGCGTCCTTTATACCCAACAAGTGGCGAGCCATTTCAATGACTGCAACTTGCATACCAAGGCATATTCCAAGGTATGGGATGTTGTTTTCTCTTGCATATTGGGCAGCCTTTATTTTGCCCTCTACTCCACGATGACCGAATCCTCCTGGGACAATCATACCATTTATATCCGCAAAGGTATTTTTAAGTTCGGTTTCGTTCATTGTTTCTAAATCTTCGGCATTTATCCATTTGATATTTATTTTTGTTTCGTTGTTGATACCTGCATGATAAACGGCCTCGTTTAAAGACTTATATGCGTCTGGGAATCCGCAATATTTTGCGACAATACCGATTGTGATTTCGTTTTTCCAGTTGCCGATTATGTTTTCAATTTTTTTCCATTTTTCCATTTGTGGAGATGATGCCTTTTCAAGCATATTGAAGTAGGTCAAAATTCTGTCGTCAAGACCTTCGCTGTGATAAACTGATGGAATTTTGTAAATGCTGTTTACATCAGGAGCGGAAATCACATCTTCTGGTTTTACATTACAGAACATTGCGATTTTTCTTTTTTCATTTGCTGGGATTGGGTTATCGCTTCGGCAAAGAATCAAGTTTGGGAAAAGTCCCATTTCCAACAATTTTCTTACTGATTGTTGGGTAGGTTTGGTTTTTACCTCTGATGCTGTTTTTATATATGGGACAAGGGTTAAGTGGATAAGCATAGCGTTTTCACGACCAACTTGGTTTATGAATTGGCGGACACCTTCTAACAATAGGACGCCTTCCATATCGCCGACCGTGCCACCTATTTCATAGATTACAAAATCTTCGCCGTGCAAATCAGAATCAATGAAACTTTTTACTTCGTTTGTGATGTGTGGGATTGATTGAACTGTGGCGCCAAGGTATTCGCCTTGACGTTCCTTTGTAAGGACATTCCAATAAATACGACCGCCAGAGATACTGTCAGTTTTATGGCAGGAAGTTCCTGTGAATCTTTCATAATGACCCAAATCCAAATCGGTTTCGGCACCGTCATCGGTGACAAAAACTTCGCCGTGTTGGAAAGGGGACATTGTGCCTGGGTCAACATTCAAGTATGGGTCCATTTTGCGCATACGGATTTTATATCCTCTTGCTTGAAGAAGAGTTCCAATTGATGCGGAAGCAATTCCTTTTCCAAGTGATGAAACAACACCGCCAGTTATAAAAATGTATTTAGTCATAATTTTCTCCACTTTCCTTTTTAATAAAAATTATCTTTGATTTTGTGTGCTTTTTAAATAAAAGTTGAAGGCATCGTCATTTATTCTGTCTGTAAGGACATTATAAAGTGCGCGAGCTTCTTTTGGTTTCATACTTTTATTATTTTCAATAAAGTATTTTTGTGCGAATGTAGATGCCAAAAGCTTTCTGTATTCCATTGCTATACCATTTGGTGAAACTTGTGTAGGAAGATGTGTTAAAAGACTGAAATCATCGGATAAAAGTATATATTGATTAGTATCGTATCCATGTAAATATCTTATGTTAATAGGAAGAAGTTTTTTTATATCAGCAATAGAACCATTTAATGAAAGGATTTTAGTTTCTGCATTTTTATTAAGGGCGTTTTCTATATCCGTTGGGAAAATATAAATTTTTGAACGATTACCCTTTGTTGTTTTATTTTTGCTGTTAAGTTCATCAACTGTTGATGAAAAATAACTTTCTTGTAGGGCATCACGACTATCCTTGATTCTGCCATAATAAACGGGATTTGTAGCGGAAATAATTTTTCCATATTCTTTTAAATATTCATTTACTATATTTAAAATGCGGACTTTAAATTTTTTTACAACATTTAATGGAGGTTGAACGTTTGGTAAATCTTCAAGAAGGACATAGTCATCATCTTTGCAAATAAACAAGTAAGAAAATACATTGACATTTTCTTTTGAAGGATTTTTTTCCTTGCGAACGCTAACCAACTCCATACTTTCAGGAGGGACTGGTAATTTCTCATGCATCATAGAAAGCAAAGAATCGAAAACCATCATTTTGCATTCGCTTTGCACATTGTTTTTACCGCCGTAATAAATAATTTGTTCAGGATCAGATGGATAAATATAAAGTATAAACTTTTCTTTATTGTTATTTTGAATCTTTCCATTTATTACGTTATTCATATCAATTTTCCTTAATTTATTTTACTTAATTTTAAAAGATAAAGCCCCCAAATTTGGGGGCGAAAAAATCCTTTATTTTCCGATGACTTTTCTGTGGGAAGCGGTTTTTGGCGCAGTGCCACTTGCTCCTTTTTTAGCCTTTACATCGGTTGCCTTTATATCCTTTGTTGTTTTAGTGGTTTCTTTTTTTGCAACCTTTTCTTTTGTTTCGGTTGCTGTTTTTTCACCCTCTTTTTTATTCGCTAAAAATGCTTTTTGTTTTGCACCTTTTGCTTTTACATCTCTGTCTACTAATTCAATTATTGCAAGAGGAGCGCAATCGCCATAGCGAAGGCCTGATTTTAAAACTCTTGTATAACCACCGTTGCGTGAGGCATAACGTTTGCCAAGTGTATCAAAAAGTTTTTTTACGATTTCTTCGGAACGAAGGAATGCAACAGCTTGTCTTCTTGCTGCCAAAGTATCTTTTTTAGCAAGAGTTATCATTTTATCAGCAAAAGAACGAAGGTCCTTTGCCTTTGGCAATGTTGTTGTAATTTGTTCGTGTTCAATTAAAGAACAAGCAAGATTTGAAAATAATGCTTTTCTGTGTGATTTTGTGCGGTTAAGTTTTCTACCACTCATATTATGTCTCATTTTGACCTCTTTCTTTTGTTTGTAGTGTTGACTGGCAACACGGATTATTTTTACAAATATTGTTGAAAATTTCAAGCAATATTATTTTTTACCTTTGGAACCTTCCATTATTAAGTCGGCACCTAATGTTGTATGAACCATTTGTTCGGCTTGCATTTTAGTGCCTAATGTTTTAGTTCCTAAAAGAAAAGTTCCACTTGTAACAGAAAGAAGAAGAACTGTTGCAAAAATTAACTTTAATACAATAGTCCAAAAACCTTCTTTCTTTTTTTCTTCTGCCATTGTGGAACGTCCCTTTTAATTACTTATTTATATGGGTTTTCAAATTTCTTTGAAAGTTCTTCTATATTTTCAGGTGGCCATCCTGGGACTTCCATACCTAAATATAGACCCATAAGTCCAAGTTGTTCTTTGATTTCGTTTAAAGACTTTCTTCCGAAGTTTGGAGTCTTTAACATATCATTTTCTGTCTTTTGAACAAGTTCACCAATGTAAACTATATTATCATTTTTCAAGCAGTTATTTGCACGAACTGATAATTCAAGTTCATCAACCTTTTTAAGAAGGATTTTGTTGAATGGTAATTCTTCTTCAACTTCTTCTTTTTGAACAATTTCTGGATCTTCAAAGTTAACAAATAAGCCAAGTTGATCTATTAAAATACGACCTGCAAGTGCAAGTGCATCTTCTGGTTTTACTGCGCCATTTGTTTTAATTGTCATAAGAAGTTTATCGTAGTCGGTTTTTTGACCAACACGAGCTTGTTCAACATTTGAAGCAACATTTAAAACTGGTGAGAAGATAGAATCAACTGGGATATAACCGATTGGCATATCAGCCTTTTTGTTTTCTTCTGCGGTTCTATAACCTTTACCATTTTCAACAAAGAATTCAATGTTTAGGTTTGCTGTGCTGTCAAGATGGCAAATCACGAAATCTTTGTTAATGATTTCAGTTTCGCTTGATGTTTCAATCATACCTGCGGTTACAACTTGAGCACCTTGAGCTTTCAAAGTCATTTTTTTAGGGTGATTTGATTCGGATTTTAAAACGATTTGTTTAATGTTTAAAATTAAATCAATAACATCTTCTTTTACACCTGGGATAGAACCAAATTCGTGAAGAACGCCGTCAATTTTAACACCAACGATTGCGGTTCCTTGGAGTGAAGACAATAAAACTCTTCTTAGGGCAGTTCCAAGTGTTAATCCAAAACCTTTTTCAAGAGGCTCTGCTACAAGAACAGCCATATTTTTGTTTGTGTCTTCTTTTTCAACTATAACCTTTTCTGGCTTTATTAAATCTAACCAATTATTTTGTATCAATTTTGCCCCCGTTTGTTTGCTTTGTTAATTATTATACTCTTCTTGGTTTCTTTGCACGACAACCATTGTGAGGAATTTTTGTAATATCAGTAATTCCGTTGATTGTAATACCCAAAGTTTGAAGTGTGCGAACAGCAGCTTCACGACCAGAACCTGGTCCTTCAAGTTTTACATCCAAATAACGGATACCGTTTTCCATAGCTTTTCTTCCTGCGTTTTCTGCGGTTACTTGTGCAGCATAAGGTGTTGATTTTTTTGCACCGTTAAAGCTGTTTGCACCAGCAGTAGACCAAGAAATCACATTTCCCTGCATATCAGTGATTGTAATTCTTGTGTTGTTAAAAGTAGCAAGAATGTATGCTATACCATTTGATATATTCTTTTTTTCTTTCTTTTTAGTTGAAAAACTGCTTGTTTTATTTTCAGCCATTTTTTATCCTTTTATTATTTTGAAACTGTTTTCTTACCGGCTACAGGAATTGCCTTGCCTTTTCTTGTTCTTGCATTAGTTTTTGTTCTTTGTCCACGGACAGGAAGTCTTTTTGTATGACGGATTCCTCTATAACATCTCATATCTTGAAGTTGTTTGATGTTCATAGAAACTTCACGTCTTTTATCACCTTCTACGGAAAAATTCTTATCAATGTATTCGCGGATTTTGAAAACTTGATCATCAGTCAATTCATGAACGCGAAGACTTGGTTTAATTTTCAAAGCAGCACAGATTTTCTCTGCTGTTTTTGGTCCAATACCATATATATAAGTTAGTGCTATATTAACACATTTATCGGTCGGAATATTTACACCTGCTATACGAGCCAAATTCGTTCTCCTTGTTTATATTTTCTTTATATTTATATTCATTTTTATACATCAAAGATGTATATATATTAAGCATATTTTTCAATATGTCAATAATTTTTTAAAATAAAAGCTTTTCTAATCGTTCGGTGACATCTTCTACGGAAAGATTAGTTGCCTTTAATTCTACTAACAATTCTTTTTCCTTGTAAAAATCAATTATTGGTTGAACCTCGGAAAAATATTGTTTTAATCTTGTTTTTACGATTTCAGGTTTGTCATCGCTTCTTCTTTTAAAATCATTTGAACCGCAGTTATCACAAACACCTGCAACCTTTGTTGGATTTAATTCATCGTGATAATTTTGTCCGCAGTTTGCGCATGAAAAGCGACCTGAAATACGGCGAATTGTTTCTTCTTCTGTTATTGTTATTAAAACAGCCTTTGATAAAGATATATTAAAATATGATAATGTATCTTGCAAAGCATAAACTTGGTTTATTGTTCTTGGATAGCCATCAAGGATAAATCCCTTTGATAAATCAATTGAGGATAATTTTTCCTTTACAATTTCGTTTGTAATTGCATCTGGAACCAAAAATCCGTTATCCATTATATTTTTTACCTTTAACCCTATTTCGGTTTGTCTTGCCATAGCATCACGGAAGATTTGACCAGTAGAAAGGTGATACATACCGTATTTTTTACATAAAATTTCGGCTTGTGTACCCTTACCTGCTGCAATAGGACCTATAAATGTAAAATATTTATTTTCCATTATCTTACAAACCTTCTTTTTATTTTGTTTGAATTTTTAATTATTCCTTGGTATTGACCAGAAATAAGGTATGATTGAATTTGAGCAACTGTTTCTGTGATAACATTACATACAATCAATAATGTTGTTCCACCAAGATAGAAAGGAACACCAAATTTATCAATCATAAAATCAGGAAGTAAGCACAAGATAACTAAGTAAATTGAACCTACAACTGTAATTCTTGTTAATACATAATCAAGATATTCTGCGGTTGCCTTTCCTGGACGAATACCAGGGATAAAGCCACCATAATTTTTAAGATTTTCTGCGGTTTCTTCTGGATTAAACTGTATTGCTGTATAGAAGAAAGAGAAGAATATAATTAATGCTGCATAAATCACAAAATATGTTGGAGATTGTCTGTTTAATTGACCAGCAATAAATTGCAACCATTCTGGTGATTTATCAGAAATGAATGATGTCAACATTGCAGGAATTGCGAGTAGTGAGCCTGCAAAAATTGGAGGGATAACACCTGCTGTATTTAATTTTAATGGAAGATGGGAAGAATTGGATTGTCCAGCCATACCCATTGCTTGCTTTGGATAATGGATTAAAATTCTTCTTTGTGCAAGTTCCATAAATACAACGAATAAAACTACTACAACCAACAAAGCAATGATAAGTAGCATTATTAAAGGTTGAATTTGGCCAACTTTTCCAAGTTCAATAGTTCTTACTATTGCAGATGGAAGGTTTGCGATAATACCGATAAAGATTATAAGTGATGAACCTTGACCAATGCCATGAGCGGTAATTTGTTCGCCCATCCACATAACAAGCATTGTTCCGCCAAGAAGACTTACAATAGTTGAAAATTTAAAGAAAAATCCAGGGTTTATAACTGCGGAAACACCGTTTGAGCCAGCCAAATGTTCAAGTCCAACACCGATACCGTAAGCTTGAACGATACAAATTCCGACTGTTAAATAACGGGTATATTGGTTCATTTTTTCACGACCACTTTCGCCCTCTTTTTTCAATTCCATTAATGATGGAGTAATTGTTGCCATTAATGAAATGATGATAGAAGCGGAAATGTAAGGCATAATGTTTAATGCAAAAATAGTCATTCTTGATAAAGAACCACCAGTAAACACATCAAACATACTTAAAATACCGCCGTTTGATTGGCTGTCAAAAAAGCTTTTTACAATAGATGCATCCACTCCTGGAAGTGGAATGAATGAACCTAATCTATATAAAATAAGAATAAAAAGAGTGAATAAAATTCTACGCTTTAAATCTTTTGCTTTTTTAAAATCATCAAAGGTTATATTTGATGCCAATTTTTCGGCCAATGAAACCATAAGCTACCCCTTATTTTGCTGACTTTTTAGCTTTTTTCTTTTCAAGTCTTGTTTGTTTTTCTTTTGCTTCTTTTTTTGTTTTTTTAGCAGGAGCTTCTTCTTTTGAAAGAGAAACAACAGAGCCACCAACTTTTTCAATAGCTTCTTTTGCCTTTGCAGAGAAAGCAACAGCTTCTACTTTTACAGCAGATTTAAGTTCACCTGTACCTAAAACTTTTAAGCCATCTTTTGCATTTCTTATGATGTTTAAAGATTTCAAGATTTCAGCATTAACTGTATCTTTTATAAGTTTTACATCAATTAAAGATTGGATATCACCAAGGTTGATGATTGCAAAATCCTTTGTAAATACAGAGTTATTGAAACCGCGTTTTGGTAATCTTCTGTAAATAGGAGTTTGACCTCCTTCAAATCCGATACCTTTTATAGAAACACCAGAACGAGACTTTTGTCCCTTGTGTCCACGACCAGCAGTTTTTCCCTTACCTGAGCCGATACCACGACCAACTCTTGTTAAAGATTTTCTAGCACCTTTGTTATCTCTTATTGTATTTAGTTGCATTTTTAATTCCTATTATTCTTCAATTACTTTTACTAAATGTGATACTTTATTTATCATACCCCTTATTTCAGGAGTATCAAGTAAAACTTTTTCACGACCGATTTTGCCGAGTCCAAGTCCCTTTAATGTATCAATTTGGGATTTTACACGACCAAAACCGCTTGCAATTTGTTTTACTTTTAATGTTTTTTTTGTATTTGCCATTTAATTCACCCTTATTAACTTTCAGATTCTTCTGATACTTCTGTGTTAATGTTGCCACCGACTTTTAAATCACGACGACCAACGATTTCACCAATTTTTAAACCTCTTCTGTTTGCTACTAATTTTGGAGAAGCAAGTTCTTCAAAAGCCTTGAAAGTAGCTTTTAACATATTATGAGGATTTGATGAACCTTGAGATTTAGAAACTATATCTTGAATTCCTAAAACTTCAAAAATTGCACGCATAGGACCACCAGCAATGATACCAGTACCAGATTGAGCGGAACGAAGTATAACTTTACCAGAACCGAATCTTGCAATAACGTCGTGATGGATTGTTCTTCCTTCCTTTAAAGGAACGCGAATCATATTGCGTTTTGCTTGTTCAGTTGCCTTTCTTACTGCATCAGGAACTTCCTTTGCTTTACCAGTACCGTATCCGATACGACCTTTACCATCGCCAACAACGACAATAGCAGCGAGAGAGAAGTTTTTACCACCCTTTACAACCTTTGTCACACGATTAACATGGATAAGTCTATCCATTAAACCTTCATCTTTTTCTTTTATTTTTGTTTTAGGATTTACCATTTTTATTTTCCCTACTTTTTATTAAAAATTAAGTCCGCCTTTTCTTGCACCATCAGCCAATGCTTTTACTCTACCATGATAATAATATTCACCACGGTCAAATACAACATCTTTTACATTTTTAGCAAGTGCAAGTTTAGCAATTGTTTCACCAACAGTTTGAGCAGCTTCTACATTCCAAGTTTTTGCGCCCTTGAAATCCTTACTTTTTGTAGAAAATGCGCAAACAGTTTCACCTTTTATGTCATCAATAATTTGAGCATAAATATGGGTTGTTGAACGATAAACAGATAATCTTGGACGATTTGTTTTGTTTGTTTCTTTAAGATTCCATCTGTTTCTTTCTTTTCTTTTCAAAGATAATTTTGATAATCTATCCATTTTTTTAACCCTTTTTATTTATTATTTCTTTTTACCTTCTTTTCTGCGGACATATTCGTCTTTGTATCTTACACCCTTACCTTTATATGGTTCTGGAACACGGAAAGCACGAATTTCAGAAGCGGTAAGACCGAGTAATTCTTTGTTTGCAGAAGTTAATTTAATTTCAGTAGGTGATACGATTTCGGCTTTTACACCTTCTGGAAGATTATACTCTACATTGTGAGAAAAACCAAGAACTAAATCCAAAGTTGAACCTTTAAGGGCAGCTTTAAAACCAACACCTTTTAATTCAAGGGATTTAGAAAAACCAGCACCAGCACCAATAATTGCATTATTGATAAGAGCACGTGTTGTTCCCCACATCATACGAGATTCTTTATTTTCAGTATCCTTTGCAGATACAGTTATTTTTTTATCTTCAATCTTTACATCAACAAGAGGTGAAAGTTTAACAGATACTTCGCCAACCTTACCTTTTGCAATAAGAGATGAGTCCTTTATTTCAACTGAAACACCTTCTATAATTTCTACTGGATGTTTTCCAACTCTTGACATTTTATTTTCCTTTTTTCATTCTTTTTATTATTATTAGAATACATAGCACAAAAGTTCGCCGCCAACATTTCTTTTTCTTGCTTCGTAATCGGCAAGAACGCCTTGAGATGTTGAAAGTATAGCGATACCCAAACCATTTTTAACCTTTGGAATATCTGTTGCTTTTGAATAAGAACGACGTCCTGGGGTTGAAACTCTCTTTATTTCTTTGATTGCGCCAACACCTTCAAAATATTTAAGGTCAATTCTTAATTCACGAACACCAGTTCTTATTTCAGAAGATTCATAACCTTTTATGAAACCTTCGTTTTTAAGAACTTCTAGAACACCTTGTCTTAATAAAGAATCTGGACATTTTACAGAAGCGAGTCCTGCATTTTGACCATTTCTTATTCTTGTAATCATATCTCCAATTGTATCTGAAAAACTCATTTTTTTACCTTTTCTTTATAGTTTTTATTACCAACTTGACTTTCTTACACCTGGAAGTTTACCCTCGTTTGCAAGTTCACGGATTGCAATACGGCTTAGGTCAAATTTTCTGTAATAACCTCTTGGGCGTCCGCTTAGAGCGCATCTATTTCTAATACGAACTGGTGCAGAATTTCTTGGAAGTTTTGCAAGTTTAAGAGCAGCTGCGAAGATATCTTCTGGGTTTGCGTTTCTATCCCTTGCAATATCAAGAAGTTTTTGTCTTTTTGAAGACAAACTTTTTGACATTCTTATTCTTTTTTTATTTCTTTCAATTAAACTTACTTTTGACATTATGTAATATCCTTTCTAATTATAAAATGGGAAGTTAAAAGCAGCAAGTAATGCTTTTGCATCCTTATCATTTTTTGCGGTTGTACATACTATAATATCCATACCACGGATATTATCAATTTTATCAAAATCGATTTCAGGGAAAATGATTTGTTCTTTGATACCGAAAGCGTAGTTTCCCTTTCCATCAAAACTTTTACCATTAAGACCACGGAAGTCGCGGATTCTTGGCATTGCAATGTTTATAAGTCTGTCTAAGAAATCATACATTCTGTCTTTTCTTAAAGTAACCTTGCAACCTATGTGCATACCTTCTTTAAGTTTGAAGTTAGCAAGAGATTTTTTTGCCTTTGTAACAACAACTTTTTGACCTGCGATTGCAGTCATATCCTTTATAGCAGATTCAAGTTTTTTCTTGTCTGTTGCTGCTTCGCCGACACCCATATTAAGCACGATTTTTTCAAGCTTTGGGATTTCCATTTCGTTTTTGAAGCCGAGTTGTTGTTTTAATTCGGCTCTTATTTTATTATCATATAATTCTTTTAATCTACTTGCCATTTTTTTAACCTTTTAGTTTATATAGTTTCACCACTTTTTTTTGCAAATCTTACTTTTTTACCATCTTTTGTTGTTTTAAAACCAACTTTTGTAGGTTTTCCAGTTTTTGGATCAACAAGAGAAACGTTTGAAACATCTATTGGTAAATTTTTTGTAATAATACCAGCTTTGTTGCCCATTGCGTCAGCCTTTTGATGACGTTTAACAGTATTTACACCTGTTACAACGACTTTGTTTTCCTTTGGCATAGCTTTAACAACTTTACCAGTTTTACCCTTATCTTTACCAGCTATAACGATAACATCATCATTTTTTTTAATTTTCATTTTAGCCATAATAACACTCCTTATTTATAATACTTCTGGTGCAAGAGAAAGAATTTTCATAAAATCTTTTGCACGTAATTCACGAGCTACTGGGCCAAAGATACGGGTTCCAATAGGTTCTTTGTTAGCATTTATAAGAACAGCTGCGTTAGAATCAAATCTGATAACACTACCATCTGGTCTTTTTATATCTTTTTTAGTTCTTACGATAACAGCCTTGTAAACTTTACCCTTTTGAACTTTACCTTTTGGCATTGCTTCCTTTACAGAAACAACGATAATATCACCAACACTTGCAGTTCTGATGTGAGAGCCACCAAGCACTTTAATACATTGGACTTTTTTTGCTCCACTGTTGTCTGCTGCGTCAAGAATAGATTGCATTTGTATCATTTTTTAATTCCTTACACCTTATATTATTTATTTCCTTCTGTGAAAACTTCCCAAGTTTTAGTTTTTGACATAGGTTTTGTTTCACGAATTTTTACTGTATCACCCTCTTTGATAGAAGAATCTACGTTATGAGCGTGATATTTTTTTGTTGTTCTTATAAACTTTTTGTATAGAGGATGCATATATCTTCTTTCAACCTCTACTACGATGGTTTTATCCATTTTAGTACTTACTACATTTCCTTCAAGTATTCTTCTTGGCATAATTTCACCCTCTTACTTTTTAGTTTTAGTTTCAACATTATTGGTTAAGAAACCCTTTAATGTTGCGATTGCTTTTTTTGTTTTTTTCAATGCTGATGAATCTTTTAAATTACCTGTATTATGAGAGAATCTTAGGTTCATCAATTCTTTTTTCAAATCTAAAATCTTAGATGAAATTTCTTCTTTTGAAGCAGTTTTTAATTTTAAAATATCTTTTGTATCTTTCATAATTGCACCTTTATTCTACTTCTTTTCTGGTTACAAATTTTGTTTTTACAGGTAGTTTGAAAGCAGCAAGTGTTAATGCTTCTCTTGCGAGTTCTTCTGAAACACCGTCAAGTTCAAACATTATACGACCTGGTTTTACACGGCATACCCAGTATTCAACAGCACCCTTTCCTTTACCCATACGGACTTCGGCAGGTTTTTTAGAAACTGGAACGTCTGGGAATATTCTAATCCAAACACGACCTTGACGTTTCATAGCTCTTGTCATTGCACGACGAGCAGCTTCAATTTGTCTTGCGGTAACACGTTCAGGTGTTAGGGCTTTTAAGCCGTATGATCCGAAATCAAGTTCGGTTGCACCCTTTGATTCACCGTGGATTCTTCCTTTATGTGCTTTTTTAAATTTTGTTTTTTTAGGCATTAACATTTTAGTTCTTCCTTTACATTTTACAACTAGTTAGCAGCAACTTTATCTGTTGCAGTTGCACTTATTTTTCTATCTGATGCGAGAAGTTCTTTGTTTACAACATCACCCTTGTAAATCCAAACTCTTACACCAATTACACCATAAGTAGTTTCTGCTCTTGCGTATCCATAATCTATATTTGCTCTTAATGTATGAAGAGGAACGCGACCTTCACGATACCATTCTTCACGAGCAATTTCAGCACCATTAAGACGACCAGAGCAACTTACTCTTATACCTTTTGCACCACTACGCAATGCGTTTTGAACAGCTTTTTTCATTGCTTTTTTGAAAGAAATACGTCTTTCAATTTGTGTTGCAATAGATTTTGCACAAATAACTGCATCAACATCAGGTTTTCTTACTTCCATAATATTAACAGAAACTTCTGTTTTTGCAAGCTTTGTTAATGCTTTTTTCAAATTATCTATATCAGCACCCTTTTTACCGATAATCATACCAGGTTGAGAAGAGAAGATAATAACATTAACTTTTTTAGCAACTCTTTCAATTATAACCTTGCTGATGCTTGCTTTTTTAAGTTCGCGTTCAACATATTCACGGATTTTTAAATCTTCAAGAAGTTGAGCGGAATAGTTTTTATCAGCAAACCATCTTGAATCCCAAGTTTTATTTACAGTTAATCTTAAACCTACTGGATTTACCTTTTGTCCCATTTATTTTGCCTCTTTTTTTGTCTTATTAGGTTTTGTTTTCTTTTCAGCCTTTGCAGGTGCAACACGTTCTGCAACAATCACTGTCATATTTGAGAAAGGTTTTAAAATAGCAGCACCACGACCACGAGCGCGAGCATGGAAACGTTTCATTACAAGAGCCTTTCCAACATAAGCTTCCTTGATGAATAATTTATCAACATCAAGTTTGTAGTTATTTTCAGCGTTGCTTACTGCTGATAGAACGAGTTTTTTGATTTCAACTGCAACTCTTTTTTTAGAGAATGTTAGTTGTTCAATAGCTTTATTAGCAGAAAGTCCGCGAATCGATTCAGCCACAAGGTTTAATTTTTGTGGTGAACATTTTATCATTCTTAAAAATGCTCTTGCTTCGTTTTCCTTTATTCCATATCTTTTTTCAACCATTTTTTAACCTCTTATTTTCCTGCCTTTTTATCAGCATCTTTTTTATGACCTTTATATGTTCTAGTCAAAGAAAATTCACCAAGTTTATGACCAATCATTTCTTCTGATACAAGAACAGGAACAAATTTATTTCCGTTATGAACAGCGAAAGTAAGACCAACCATTTGAGGTAGGATTGTTGAAGATCTTGACCAAGTTTTTATTGGTTTTCTGTCATTTTTTTCATTTGCCAATTCTACTTTTTTAAGTAGAGAAGGATGTATATATGGGCCTTTCCAAACAGATCTTGTCATTTTTAATTATCCTTATTTCTTTTTATTTAAATGTCTACTTTTTAAAATAAATTTATCTGTAAATTTATTCTTTCTTGTTCTATAACCCTTTGCAGGAACACCAGTAGGTGAAACTGGATGTTTACCGAAGTTTCTTCCTTCACCACCACCATGAGGGTGATCAACTGGGTTCATAGCAGTTCCACGAACATGTGGACGGCGACCTAACCAAGAATTTCTTCCTGCTTTACCGAGGTTTACGTTTCTTTGATCAGGGTTTGAAATTGCACCGATACTTGCATAACATTCAGCACTTACAAGTCTTAATTCACCAGAGTTAAGTTTGATTTGTGCGAATCCAGCATCTTTACCAGCAAGTTGAGCGTAGCAACCAGCAGAACGAGCAAGTTGACCGCCACGACCAGCTTTTAATTCAACATTGTGAATAATTGTACCCATTGGGATATTTTTTAATGGAAGAGCATTTCCAACTTGGATATCAACATTTTCACCAGCAATAACCTTTGAACCTACTGCTAATCTTTGTGGAGCTAAGATATAAGCTTTTTCGCCATCTTCGTATGTGATAAGAGCGATGAAAGCAGTTCTGTTTGGATCGTATTCGATTCTGTCAACAGTTGCAAACATATCTCTTTTTTGACGTTTAAAATCAATAAATCTATATCTTTGTTTGTGTCCACCACCCATATTACGGTTTGTTTGGTGTCCAAGATTATTTCTTCCGCCAGTTTTTCTTTTACCTTCTGTTAATTTTTTAAAAGGTTTTCCTTTGTATAACTCGCTTTTATCAACCAAAGTTAATTGTCTTTGGGAAGGAGTTGTTGGATTAAATAATTTCAAAGCCATTTTTTCTTATCCTTTTATTTTGCATCTGCCATAATATCAATATTATGACCTTCTTCTAATGTTATATAAGCTTTTTTTACACTGCTTGTTGAACCCAAAATACCCTTAAACCTTTTGTTTTTACCAGGTTTTACAGTGATATTTACGGATTTTACAACAACATTATAAACTTTTTCAACAGCATTTTTAATATCTGTTTTTGTTGCATCTGGGCGAACAGCGAAAACGATTTTACCTTGTTCAGCAACCAATGTTGTTTTTTCTGTAATGATAGGTTTTAAAAGTATATCATACATTTTTTCATTTAATTTTATGTCTTTTTTCTTTTCTACCATTTTCGTTCCTTTACTTTACAAATCTTTTTGTTAAAGCATCAACAGCATCTTTTGTAAGAACAAGTGTTTCGTGATTTAAAATATCATAAACATTTGCACCACAAGATGGAAGAGCATCAACTTTGATTAGATTTTTACAAGCAAGTGCAAAATTTGCATCAACATTTTCACCAGCTATGAATAAAACTTTTTTCCAACCAAAAGCGTCAAGTTTAGCCTTTAATTCTTTTGTTTTTGGGGAGGCTAATTTTTCTGTATCAATAACTACTAATTTTTTATCAGCAAGTTTTGATGATAGAGCCATTTTCAAGCCCAAAGCTCTTACTTTTTTAAGTAAAGAGAATCCGTGATCACGAACAACTGGACCAAAGATTGTAGCACCACCACGCATTTGAGGAGAACGAAGTGAACCTTGTCTTGCACGACCAGTTCCCTTTTGTGCGAATGGTTTTTTAGTTGTTCCACTGATTTCTGAAATAACTTTTGTTGAGTGGGTACCTGCTCTTCTTTTTGCAAGTTGCCAATTTACAACACGAGATAATATATCACCTCTTGGAGCGATTTCAAAAACATCTTTTGAAAGTTCAATTGAACCTTGCACTTTATTATCTAATGAAAAAACATCTACTTTCATTTTTTACTCCTTAATCTCTGATACATTATCAGTATTTTCTTCAACTTTTGCTTCTGCTGGAGCTTCTTCACTAGCGGAAGATTTTGATGATTTTACGGCTGCTGGTTGAGGTGCTTCTGCTGGTAATTTTGATTTTACAGCATCAAAAACATATACAACAGAGCCAGTTGCACCAGGAACAGCGCCACGAACTAAGATATATCCTTCGTCATCATTTGCTTCTACAACAAGAAGGTTTTGAATTGTTACATTTTCATCACCTAAATGTCCAGGCATTTTTTTACCTTTGAAAACTTTACCTGGGTCTTGGTTTTGACCAGTACCACCAAGAGAACGGTGAGAAACGGAAACACCGTGAGTTGCCTCTAATCCGCGGAAGTTCCATCTTTTCATACCACCAGCATAACCTTTACCGATAGATCTTCCTGAAACGTCAACATATTGTCCCTTTACGAATGTTGATGGAAGGATTTCATCACCAACATTTAAAAGACAATCTTCGCTTACACGGAATTCGTGAATAGTTTTTGGTGTCGCACCAGATTTTTTAAGATGTCCCTTTAAAGGTTTTGAGATTTTGTTTTCTTTTGCAATACCTGCACCTAATTGAACAGATGTATATCCATTTTTAGCAACTGTTTTAACATCAATAACCTTACAATTATCAATTTTAAGCACAGTTACAGGAACATGCTTATTATTTTCATCAAATACGTGGGTCATACCCATTTTATATGCAATTACGCCAGTTCTCATGATACCACCTTATAATTCAACTTTCACATCAACACCAACAGACAAGTTAAGATTCATTAAAGCATCTACTGTTTGTGGAGTTGGATTTATAATATCCAAAACTCTTTTATGAGTTCTTATTTCAAATTGCTCACGCGATTTTTTATTAACATGTGTTGAGCGATTTACTGTAAACTTTTCAACTTTTGTTGGCAATGGTATTGGACCAATTACCTCAGCACCAGTTCTTTTTGCGGTGCTTACAATTTCATGTACAGATTCGTCAAGAACCTGATGATCAAAAGCTTTTAATCTAATTCTTATATTAGAATTTATCATTTTCTTTCATTCCTTATTAACTTTTACAAATAGCACAAAAGTGTTTTAAGATACTAAATGAAAAATAATAGAAAATCAAGTATTATTTTCAATATTTTTCATTTTTTTTATTTGCAAAGTAAAACACTATAAACTTTGCTTAGGTTAGTTATGCCTTTTTAGCCTTTATTTCTTCGGCTACATTAGATGGAACATCTGCATAGTGATCAAATACCATAGTGTATTGAGCACGACCTTGAGACATAGATCTTAATGTATTAACATAACCAAACATATTTGCAAGTGGCACCATTGCGGTAATTATTCTAGCATTACCTTCTGTTCCCATATTACCAACTTGACCACGACGAGAGTTAATATCGCCGATAATATCACCCATATATTCTTCTGGGGTAACGATTTCAACTTTCATTATAGGTTCAAGAAGTTTTGGTTTTGCTTGTGGAATACCTTCACGGAATGCAGCACGAGCAGCAATTTCAAAGGCAAGTACAGAAGAGTCAACATCGTGATATGCACCATCAACCAAAGTTGCCTTAAAGTCTGTACATGGGTATCCAGCAACGACACCAGTTTCTTTTGCAATTGTGAATCCCTTTTCAACACCTGGGATATATTCTTTTGGAACATTACCACCAACGATTTGGCTTTCAAATTTAAAGCCTTCACCAGGTTGTAATGGTTCAAGTAAAACTTTAATCTTAGCGAATTGACCAGAACCACCAGATTGTTTTTTATGAGTATATTCAACTGTGTATGGTTGAGAAATTGTTTCACGATATGCAACTTGTGGAGCACCAATATTTGCTTCAACCTTAAATTCGCGTTTCATTCTGTCAACGATAATATCAAGATGAAGTTCACCCATACCTTTAATAATTGTTTGACCAGATTCTTGATCAGTTGCAACCTTGAATGATGGATCTTCTACAGCTAGTTTTTGTAGAGCAAGTCCCATTTTTTCAACGTCAGCCTTTGTTTTTGGTTCAACAGCAACTTCAATAACAGGATCTGGGAAATCCATTTTTTCAAGGATTATTGGTTTTGATTCATCGCAAAGTGTATCACCAGTTGTTGTATCTTTTAAACCAACAAGAGCGATAATATCACCAGCATAAGCTTCTTTAATTTCTTGTCTGTTATTTGAGTGCATCAAAATCATACGACCGATACGTTCTTTTTTATCCTTTACAGAATTGTAAACATAAGAACCAGCCTCTAATTTACCAGAATAAACACGAGTAAATGTAAGAGAACCAACAAATGGGTCATTCATAATTTTGAAAGCAAGAGCAGAGAAAGGAGCATCGTCGGATGGATGTCTTTCATCTTCTTTATCTGTTTTGGGATTAATACCTTTTATAGCTGGAATATCAGCTGGTGAAGGAAGGTAATCAACAACACAATCAAGTAAGTATTGAACACCTTTGTTTTTGAAAGAAGAACCACAGAATACAGGGAAAATTTTCATTGCAAGAGTTCCCTTACGGATACATTTTTTAAGTGTTTCTACATCAGGTTCTTTACCTTCTAAATAATCTTCCATTGCTTTATCATCAAATTCAACAACAGCATCAAGAAGTTCAGCACGAGCCTTTTCAGCTTTGTCCTTTAATTCAGCAGGAATTTCAAGTGTATCATAAGAAGCACCCATATCATCAGAATGCCATACAAGAGCCTTCATAGTAACTAAATCAACGATACCTTTAAACTCAGCCTCTGCACCGATTGCCAAGCAAAGAGATACAGCATTTGCGCCGAGTCTGTCGCGGATAGTTCCTACACAATATTCATAATTTGCACCAATACGGTCCATTTTGTTAATAAAACAGATACGAGGAACTTTATATTTATCAGCTTGACGCCAAACTGTTTCGGATTGTGGTTGAACACCAGCAACACCTTCAAAAACAGCAACAGCACCATCAAGCACACGAAGAGAACGTTCAACTTCAACAGTAAAGTCAACGTGCCCTGGTGTGTCAATAAGATTAATTCTGTGTTCTTTCCAATAGCAAGTTGTTGCAGCAGAAGTAATTGTGATACCACGTTCTTGTTCTTGTTCCATCCAGTCCATAGTTGCAGCACCTTCGTGAACTTCACCTATTTTATGGGTTTTACCTGTATAATATAAAATACGTTCTGATGTTGTAGTTTTACCAGCATCAATATGAGCCATGATACCAATATTTCTGTAATTTTCTAATGCAGTAGTCCTTGCCATAATTGTATCCTTATTCCTTTTCTTAAATTACCATCTGAAATGAGAGAAAGCCTTGTTTGCTTCTGCCATTTTATGAACATCAGCTTTCTTTTTCAAAGAAGCGCTGTTTCCACCTAAGATATCCATAAATTCGCCAGAAAGTCTTTCTGCCATAGTTTTTTCACCACGTTTTCTTGCTGCTTCTATAATCCAGCGGATTGCAAGAGCTTCACGACGTGCAGGACGAACTTCTGTTGGAACTTGGTATGTTGCACCACCAACACGGCGGGAACGAACTTCAAGTGCAGGTTTTACCTTATCAACAAGTTCAATAAATTGTTCAAGCTCATCCTTTTTAGTTTTGGATTTAACTGTATCTAATGCTTGATACATAATACCACTAGCAACGGTTCTTTTACCGTCAACCATTAAATAGTTCATAAATTTAGAAATTAAAAGATTTCCATATTTTGGATCTGGATTGATAACGCGTTTATCAGCTTTCTTTCTTCTTGACATAATGACTCCTTATTATTTAGGTCTTTTAGCACCGTATAGTGAACGACCTTGTTTTCTGTTTGCAACACCTTGGGTATCAAGAACACCACGAATGATATGGTATCTTACACCAGGTAAGTCCTTTACCCTTCCACCGCGAATCATAACAACAGAGTGTTCTTGTAAGTTATGACCAACACCAGGAATGTATGCGGTAACTTCGTATCCATTTACTAATTTAACACGAGCAACTTTACGCAAAGCGGAGTTAGGTTTTTTTGGAGTTGTTGTATAAACCCTTGTGCAAACGCCACGTTTTTGTGGGTTTTGTTGCATTGCAGGGGACTTTGACTTTTTAACTTTTTCAGTCCTTGGATGTTTTATCAACTGATTTATAGTTGGCATATTTTTATCCTTTTTTTTGTTTTTACAATAATTTAAATGATAGATCCGAGAATCTATTTTATAAAGTGAAAATATCGTAATACTTATATTAAAAAGAGTCAACAAAATTTTATATTTTTTTGAAATATTATTTTTATTCACCCTTTTAAAATATGTTTACTTGATTATTTTTTTAAAATAGCATATCTTATCCTTATAAATTATAAAAGAATTAAGATGTTAAGACAAAATATGTTGGGTATAGATAATTTCAAATTTATTCATTTATCAGAGGTTGATAGCACAAATGTTTATGCTAAGTCCCTTATTTTAAAGGAAAAAACAGATAATTTTATTGTTATTGCGGATACACAGACAAGTGGAAAGACAACAAAAAGCAATTCGGTATGGGACAGCCCAATTGGTAATCTTTATTTTACTATGGCAGTAAGGATTGGGAAAGATTATAAGAAATTTACACATCTTTTATCGTTTTTGGTGGCATTATCACTTGTTGAAAGTGTAAAAAGTATTTCAAATAGTGATGTTGATATAAGGATTAAGTGGCCTAATGATGTACTTCTTAATGTAAAAAAGCTTTCTGGTATTCTTATTGAACAGGAAGGTGATTATTCCATTATTGGGATTGGGGTTAATATAGCACATCATCCAAAGAATATAAATATAAAGTATCCTACGACTTCGCTTGCCGATGCAAATATTAATACTACACCAGCGGAATTTGCGAATATTTTAGCAAAAAGGATTATTCAAAACCTTAACTTTTTTATTAATGATAATTTTAAAAGTTTAGTAGAAAGGATTAAGCCTTATATGTATAACATCAATAAAATTGTATATTTATCATTTAATAATCAAAATTTTAAGGGAATTTTTGAAAATATAGATTCAAATGGGGCTATTGTAATAAAAACGGACAGTGGAGTTATGAGCTTTCTGTCCGCAGAACTTACAAAAGAAAATTTTATATGATTAAAGATGGATACTTCCCATACCTTTTATAAACATTTGAAGGGAGCTAGGTCTATCTGATAATTTTTTATAGTTTCTTACATTCAGATTTATAACATAAGATATAAGTTGTTTAGCATCATCAGATAATTGAGACTCACAAACTTTATCATTTTCAAATTCTTTTTTTATTATTAACAATTTATTGTATTTTGATTTTACAGATTTTTTAGAATATATTATTCTTTCAACATTGCTTACATATTTCTCACATATATCTTTTTCAAAATATTTTTTTGATACATTTAACATTTTAAACTCCTGTTTTTTATATCTTTGACAATTATTATCTCTATTTATTTAACTTTTGTCAACAATAATTTTCGCATTGTGATTTTACCAAAAAGACTTAGAGATTTTTGTTTTTTTATATTATAATCTATGTTTTCCACAATTTCTTTATATTCTTCTGGTGTAAAACGAATTTTTGCAATCAAATCATCACCAAATTTCGTGCGAAGTTCTTCTAATCTTTTTATTTTTACAAAATTTGGGGATTTTGATTTTATTATTTTTTTTACTTTCATTTTATAATATTTCTTTAAATATTTTTCTATATTGTACTTCATTTAAATACCTCCTAACGAGCTTTTACATTAAATANCTTTTTCAGATTATCTTTTATTACAAATTTATTATTATCAACAAATCTTNCATAAANTTNCAANTTCCAATNTATNAAANATGAGATAAATTTTTCATAATCATAGGGTAATTTATTATAANTNNTGNTACNTTCAAATTCANATTTTAATAATANCAACTTTTTATATTTNTNTTCTGCGGTATCATTTTTATAAATAATTTGTTCTGTTTTGCTTATATATTCTTTACATAAAGAAACAAGGGATTTTTTATCATATAATAACATTATTCATCACCTATTTTTAATGCTTGGATAAATGCCTCTTGTGGGATTTCAACGGAACCAAACATACGCATTTTCTTTTTACCCTTCTTTTGCTTATCAAGAAGTTTTCGCTTTCTTGAAATATCACCACCATAGCATTTTGCAAGGACATCCTTTCTGTATGCAGANATNGTTTCGCGGGCGATAACCTTTGCACCGATTGCCGCCTGTATTGGAATTTTGAACATNTGGCGAGGGATTAAATCCTTTAATTTGGTGCAGATTGCCCTACCCCTTTTTTCAACCTCGGTTTTATGGGCGATAAAGGATAAAGCCTCCACAGGTTCTTCGTTTATAAGTATTGAAACCTTTGCAAGTTCCGCCTCTTGATATTCGCAAAGTTCGTAATCAAAACTTGCATAGCCAGAGCTGATTGATTTAAGTCTNTCATAAAAATCAAACACAATTTCGTTAAGTGGAAGTTTATATACTACCATTGCNCGNGTGCCTACATAGGTAAGGTTTTCCTGTATTCCNCGTCTGTCGGTGCAAAGTTTAAGTATTGCACCCAGATATTCATCTGGGGTCATAATTGTTGCNCGGACAAGAGGTTCTTCCATATACTTTATTTTGCTTGGGTCTGGCATATCAGCAGGATTCATNAATGTCATTTCNTCCCCNTTGGTAAGATAGATTTTNTATGCAACNGAAGGAGCTGTGTTTATAATATCAAGATTAAATTCACGGCTTATTCTTTCCTGTATTATTTCCATATGAAGAAGACCNAAGAAACCACAACGGAAACCGAATCCGAGGGCNGTTGAATTTTCAATTTCGTGNGTGAAGCTTGCATCGTTTAGGGAAAGTTTTGCAATTGCCTCTTTAAGTGCGGGATAATCACTTGCATCCACTGGAAACATTGATGAAAACACAACTGGCACGGATGGTTTGAAGCCCTCCAANGGNGCATCTGTTGGATTTTTTTCATCGGTAATTGTATCACCGACCTTACAATCGGAAAGTTGTTTAATACCNCTTATGATATAGCCTACTTCACCAGANGAAAGTTCATCAACCTGTTCCATTTTTGGGGTAAAGATACCGATTTGTTCNGCCTTATACACNGCNTTGTTGGACATCATTTTNATAGTTTGCCCCTTTTTAATCACGCCTTCCTTTANACGGATAAGCATAACGACACCCAAGAAAGTATCATACCAGCTGTCAACGAGAAGAGCCTTTAATGGCTTATCATCTTTGTCCTCTGGTGCNGGAAGTCGTTCAANGATAGCCTCCAACACATCGGTTATACCTAAACCTGTTTTTGCNGAAATAAGAAGAGAGTTTGANGCATCAATTCCGATTACATCTTCAATCTGGCGTTTAACCCTTTCTGGTTCAGCCGCAGGAAGGTCAATTTTATTAAGCACAACTTCTATTTGTAAATTTGCATCTATTGCCTTATATACATTGGCGAGNGTTTGAGCCTCCACCCCTTGGCTGGCATCAACGACAAGCAAAGCACCTTCGCATGCGGAAAGGGAGCGAGAAACCTCNTAAGAAAAGTCAACGTGTCCTGGGGTATCAATGATATTTAATTGATAAGTTTGTCCGTTTTTTGCCTTATAATTAAGGCGGACAGTTTGAGCCTTTATCGTAATACCGCGTTCNCGTTCAATATCCATATTATCAAGAAGTTGNTCCTTCATTTCCCTNTCGGAAACGGCACCACAAGCCTGTATCAAACGGTCAGCAAGNGTTGATTTGCCGTGATCAATATGNGCNACAATAGAGAAATTTCTGATATTGGATTTTGGTGTTTTCATTAGTTTTCTTCCTTTTTCACCTTTGCGATTTTATCCAAAACGGCATTTACCAAAGCGGTCTTTGTTGATGGATAAAATTCNTTTGCAATCTTTGTATATTCGGCAATTATAACATTTGATGGTGTATTTTCNCGGAATAAAATTTCAAATGCACCTGCNCGGATAATAGAGATNACAAGTTGGTCATTTTTTTCAATATCTACTTTAAGATTTTGACTTATAACCTTATCAATAGTATCTTGATTNCGAATAATACCCNTTACCAAATATGAAAANANTTTTGAATTNATTTGTGCGGATTTATCCCCNAATGTATCCTCCTCCGATAAAAAGGATTTATTTTTGAAATAACGCATCATTTTACCGCTTAGCTTTTCACCCAAAAATATAACAGAATATATACATTGGATTGTTGCCACNCGGGTATTTGTTGTAATATTTTCTATAATTTTATCAGACATAATAATATTCCTATATTTTATTAGGATAACTATATAATATATTGAAAAAAAAATAAAGTCTAAAATTTACTTTACAAANATATTTTTTTTGTTTTATAGTCTTTTATATATAACAGAAGGAGTTATTACTATGGAAGATTTCCTTAATTATGATAAAATGCTTGATAATGCCCTTATNGGGATTGTAAAAAAATCACTTATGATGGTGGCGGATAACGGGCTTCCTGGGAATCATTTTTTCTATATTACCTTTAAAACTTCTATAAAAGGTGTGATAATTCCTGATTTCCTTTATAAACAATATCCTGACTCGCTTACTATTATAATTCAACACGAATATTCAAATCTTTCTGTTAATGAAAAGGAGTTTGGGATTACGCTTTCATTTAACAACCACAATTANCATATTATTGTGCCATTTAATGCGGTTATGGTGTTTTATGATAAGTCGGTTGATTTTTCTCTTACNTTTACTCCTTATGACATAGTTGATGAGGTNAAAGANGAAGAGCCAGAGCTTTCCTTTAAAGATGAGGATAGTCAAAATATTATTTCNATTTCTGATTTTATAAAACGNAATTCTACACCAAGTGGTGATGATGTGGCTTAAATTCCTGTTTCTTTATAAACATAATATAAAAATAATATATAAATTGTTAAAAGGATAAAGCCTTTTGCTATCCATTTTTTATTTTTTGATGTGAAAATAAGGACGACNAAAATAATAAGAAGGATACTTAGATTTTTCAAATTTCTTATGTTTTCGGTGGANGTTTCTCCTAACACAATATCTGTATTATAAATTAAATTATAAATCATTATTGGAAAGCCGATACAAAAGCTTATATTAAAAATATTAGAGCCAAAGGCGTTTGTGATTGCATCATCAAAATCATTTAATTTTGCATCTTTGACTGAAATAACTGTATCTGGGATAGAGGTGGCAATTGCGGTTATTGTAAGGGCGATAAGATAGCTTGGTATATTTAAAATTGTGCCGAGATTATAACTACTTGATACCAGAATTTTACAGGAAAAGTAAAACACTACTATACTTAAACACAAAACTATTACTGAGTTTATGTAATTTGTTTTTTTATGATGTTTGAATAAAATGCTATATAAATCTATATCTAAAAAAGCCTTTACAAAGCTTTTATTTTCTATTGAAAGTTGGAAACTTTTTCCCTTTGAATGTTGCGTTTTATTCCTTGGAAAATTAAAGATTATTATTAAATAAACTAAATACAAAAATACCAAGATTGATGAATTTATCAATGTGAACTTTCCTGTTAAAAGAATGACTGTTAAAACTATTTGTATCAGGATTAAAAAAATTCCGTCCCTTATCAGGATATATTTTTTAAATTCTAATTTATCCAAGTTTTTGAAAAAATAGCAAGCTATGAATACGCAAAATGGGATGACCGTGATGTTATAAATTACTGTGCCTGTGGTATTTGATATGCCGAACATTGCTCCGTCATTTTGGGTATAATAAAATATTGCGATGAATGATGTCATAAATTCTGGAAAAGAGGAACCTATTGCGTTGATGGTTGCTCCACGTGTTCCTATTGGCATAAAGCGACCTAAAAACATTGATGCGATTTGAAACGAATCACATACTTTCCATATTATATATGATGATAAAAAAAGTAATAATATGTTATAGAAAAGTTCCAAGTTTGCCCCTCCTTTAAATCTTGATAGTATAGTGAATATATAGGCTTTGGCAATAGGTATTTAATCACTATTTTATTGACTTTTGATTTAATTTCTATAAAATATATTTAATAAAAAATTAGGACACATGTAGTGCATATCGCACGTAAATCTGATTACAGAACCGATTTCGGAAAATATTTTTTATCATACATTAACAACATATAAAAAAGGAGTATATTATTATGCCTAATACTAAAATAGAGCGTATTATATTTGCGTTATTAACTGTGTTTATAACTGTTCACTGTTTTGTTTTTTATTGTCTTGCAATTGAAATGGGTGGTATGTCTATGAATGTTATAAAAAATGCTTATTCAATAAGGACTTGGGTCTATCCTGTTCCAATAATTGTTTTGGAATTTGTTTTGGCGTTTGCGTGTGAAATGCTTATCGGAAGTCCTATGTCATTGAAATTGACATTTAGAAAACTTAATCCAGCAAAAGCAACAACAGCAGAAATAGAACGTGCAATCATAAACAATACTGTTTTGGTTATGTGTCCTTTGATGTCATTTATTGCAGTGATTTTATATAAGGTTATTCCAGCGGGTGGATTTAATGCAGAGTTTATTCCAGCATTTTTACAAACTGTTGTTATAAATTTCCCGTTTGCACTTTTATCACAAATATATTTTATACAACCTATTGTCCGATTTTTATTTTCAATAATATACAGACGACAAGTTGCACAAGCAGGTTAAAAATTAAGCCCCGTAAAAGGGGCTTTTAAAATCTTTGATTAAGGGTAAATTCCACGGTGGATTTATCGTATTCCTTTTGCCAGACATTTGAATCCTTATCGGTATAAGAATATGTAAGTGTTGGTGTAAATCCGTATATATCAATTTTTTTATTGGCAAGTGAAATTGAGTATCTTCTTGTTATATCCTTTTGTTTCATTGGAACGAAAGTTTCATCTTTTACCACAAAGCCCTCTCCTTTATAATCTACGTATTGTATTGACGGTTCAAGGTATATTGTAAATCCGTGGGTAAGTTCAGCTCCAAATCCAAGTGCATAATTATGTTTTAAATTAGTATAAACTTTTGCTTCGGTATTTTCTTTTTCAATACCTCCTTTTAACCTTAAATACATTGTGGAATTAAGCATATAGGTTAATGCGAGATTACTTCCAAAAACTTCGCCATCAAGAACGTCATAATCATCGTAATGGGTTGGTGTATAATACATATTTAAAAATCCCTGTAAACTTTGTGTAAGGTCATAGGATGTTTGGATTTTGAAGCCTAAGGTATCACTATATTCTTTATGTCCGAGCCAACGTTTTGATGTTGTAAGGGATGTCCAGACTTCACCCCTGTTATATACCCATTTCGGACCAACAGAAAATAAAATGTGTAGGTCATCATATTCTTTTTTATTATATGTTGAATTTATAAGGGCGAAGTCGCTTTTTAGTCTTAACCTATCGGTTATTTTAAATTCATAATCGCCACCAAAGGAAACGTTTAAGCCTACTGCCTTTTCTGGGGCGGGAAGTTCATTACACAAAACGCCGAATATAGTTGTTATACACTGTTTTCCATATTGGGCGTTATTTATATTATTATCTGGGGCTACGCCGACATTAAACCAGATGTTCCAATTTTTATTTTGCCGAATTACAAGTAATAATTTCTTTATATTTTGACCGAGGAGTTCTGGGATATCCTCTGATGCGGCAAGGCGGAGGTGGTAATCTGCCCTATACCATGAACCTGTCATCATATAAGTAAGGGCGAGTTCCAAACGAACCTTTGCAAGGTTTGGGTGCTTATCCAAAATGGTTCTGAAATATCTGATAGCAGTTTTGAAATTGCCCTCTGATTTTGCTATTTTTCCAAGCAAGAAAAGTCGTTCTATTTCATATTCTTTTGAAAGGGATATATTTTGAAGAAGTTGTTTTGCCTCCCCTATTTTCCCATTATTTATAAAATTATGGGTAAGGGATATTACCTCTTCCTCATTTAATTCAATTTGTTTTGGTGGGGATGGCAAGGCAATTGCAACATTGCTAAACATTAAAAAAGCTATGATTGTTAAAAATTTATACATATAATCCCCTTTATATTCTGGGATTATATACTTATAATTTTCTTTTTTCTATATAAAATTTGATTTATTTTGACAAAATGGTTGACAAATTAATTTCTTTATCTTATTATATTTTTATTCAATTAATTAAAATGGAGAAAAAAACAAATGAATAACCAAACAAAAACCGTAGTGCTTAAAGAAATAAATCGTTTAAAAGATTTGATTAAAAGCAACAAAAATCCTTCTGAAAATAAAAAATATCAAGAAAGAATTGAATATTTGGGAACAAAGGTTTCAATTTCCGATGTCGCAGAAAAAATTTTTGCAAACGAAAGATAATTTATTCCCCTCAAATGAGGGGATTTTTATTTTGTAAATTTTTTCATAATAGCTTTGTTATCAAGCTTTAAAAATGCTTCCATTTCTTTGACTACTTCTATATCAAATTTTGATTTTATATGACTTGGAATAATATCACTTGGATAGGAATAGATATCACCAAAATATTTTTGTAAAACTATATCGGCATTATTTGGACCCTTTAATTTATAATTTTCAAAAACATATTCTTTAAGTGGGAAAATCTCATCTGGTTTATAAAAAATTTTATCAGCATTTCCCGCTTCTATTCCCAAAAATATTTCACCATTTTTTACTGGCTTATTATTTTTCATAACTATATCGTTTGAAATTTTGCAAATTTCTTCGTATGTTTTCTTACAATGTTTTACTCTTATATACTTATCTTTATCAATATTTGATTTTTTGAAATGGAATTTTGAATGTGCCTTTTTTATATCCTTTTGTAATTTAGAAATTTCCTTTTTCGTATTTAATGGTTTAAAGTATTGATTAAATGGAAATATATCCACCCATATAGGAATATCTTTATAACAAACCTTTAAAAATTCGCCAGTTGTTAAATGAAAATCTGTATTCTTAAACAACTTTGTTGTTATTTTAAAGAATTTTTCGTAATCATGCCTCATCATACAAATATCAATATCATCATCCCAAGGGATAAAACCTTTATGTCTTATCGCACCGATAAGAGTTCCATAATGTAGCCAATATTTTATATCATATTTACGGCATATCATATCAACCAATCCCAACAGTTTAGCAGAGGCAAGTTGTTGCAATCTGCTATTACCTCTTGCTGGTGGAAGGGCTGTTATATCATTAGTTATTTTTATAAGGTTTATAAGATAGTCATATTTGCTTAAACAATATTTCATTCTTATTTCGTGTCTTAAATCTTTGCTTGGAATGAATATGCAAATAAAATTTAGTAAAAGTTTTCTCATTTATATCCTCTCAAAAAAAATGATCGTTAAATTTGATATATATTATAGATATAAAATACGGCTAAAATCAAGAATATTTTCTTAAAATTTATTGCTCAAAAATAAGGATCCTTTTTTCTGAACAGTAATAAATTTAGGAAAATGCAAAAGAATATGTAGTAAAAATGGAAAATATAATATAATTTTAAATGGAAAAATTATTATTAAAAAAATCCTTAACATATCCACAACCTACGCCCACCCGTTGAAAAAAGAAAACGGTATGAAAAGCACCCCCGAAACCTACTTCACAATTTCAATCAATGGCAGGTTTTAGTGAGAGGTATTTATGCCTCTATAATTTTGACATATCTAAAAAGAACGATACTGATAAAATAAAACTAAATATATAAAATATCACCCAAAATATTACAAACAATATGCTATAAATGATTTTTGATTTTAAAGTATGACATTCTCTCATATTATGTAAATATGACAACAAAACAAAGATAATAATAGATAAGCATAGTGTTAAAAGCACAAAATCATTTCTAGGGACAATATCAACAGTAAATACGCTAAATAGAGACATTGACATTAACAGATATTTATCAAAAAAGTTTTTTATTTTCATTTTAGTTTTCCTTATAAACAACCACCTACACATCTTGAAAGTCCCCAAAATATCAAAATAATGTATATACAGGCACAGTATAATAACAAAAATATTAAATATGTAATTTTAGGGTATACTTTTATATTATTTTTTATAGTATTATATAAATTCCATAAAATCAAAGCTAATATAAAAACCACACTATATTCATATAAGTTGGTATAAGAAAAAGATGTGAAAGCAGGTAAAAATATAGAAATGGCAAAGATTGTTGCCGATAATAAATATTTATCAAAAAAGTTTTTATGACTGAATATTTTAAATAAACCTAGTACGCTTAACATACTTAAAAAATAAAATTTATATAAACCAATCACATTGGAATGTATTTCCGATGCAGGTTGATTTACTTTGAAATTTACAGATGATAAACATAGGGATATCAAAGATATAATGATTGAAATATAAACATTGTAATTTTTTTTTAAATTATTATTCATCATTTAATTGCTCCTTTTTAATTTACAGTTCAATATTGACTTTTGCATCTTTGAACCGTTTCCTATTACCCAATGGGAATATTTCATCTTTTGTTTTCGGAGAAATATAGCCGTGTTTTCTGAAAAAACTTTGTTCTTCTGATGTCGCATCAGATGGCCAACAAAAATAATTCCTACCTATTTGATAATCAATAGGAGTAGGTTTGAAATTTGTTAAATCTTTAATTTTTCCTTCCGATTTTACTCTGTTATATTCCTCTTGTTCAAAATTAAACATCTCAATAGCATAATCCTTTATAAAATTTTTACACTCATCAAAGGTCATTAATTTTTCTTCTTCAAATAAAGGAATTCCAACAAAAACAGATCCATAGGTATAATCATCTCCTACAAACATAAATGGTAGATACATAGCATCTTTTTTTGAGTATATAAGTAAAGATAATATAATAGTTAGAAATAGCAAAACACTTAATATGATTTTATAAGGCGTTTGATTTTTGTCTTCTTTCTGTAATATCTTTAACATTTGAAAACTCCTTATTTTTTTATACTATTCTCGTATATAAAATTCAAGAATAAAGTGAGGATATTAGTCATCTATAAACAAATGTCTTATATCAAGTTGTAAATTAAATATATCTTTTTTAACATCTGTGATATTATTTGATAAATTGGAAATGGTAGTAATATCAAATCTCCTCAAATTCTCCGCAATAGAATCTGCAAGATTTTCAGATTCAACTGCAAAATCACCCCAAAAATAAAACCAAACTGTTCCAATATTCAATAAATCTTTTACAAGCTCTTTCTTAATTATACCATTTACAACTTTTATTACAGAAATAGTAGGTTTTACAGGATAATTCAATAAACTGTTTTTATCAGAAATTAAATGTTGTTCTGTCATTATTTATTCTCCAATTTTTTTTCAAGAATGATTGATTGATAATACAAACCTTCCTCTTTATCATAAAAAGTTTTCAAATAAGTATCAAACTTGTCTGACAAATTTTCTATATGAATTTTATTTTCACGGGATATATTGCTATTACAAATTACAAATTCAGGCGGAGTATATGATAAATTTTCTTTAATATATAAGATATTATGTTCAATCAAAGGAGAAGGAGTTGCTTCTAAATATACATATAACTGTAATTTCTTACCATCTTGTAAAACAGATGTATCAACACTTTCCAACATATTCAAAGAATAATCAAATAAACAATCATTATCACAATCTTTCAAATTCAAAATATCGTCAATATGTCCGCTTGGCGGAAAATCCATATTTTGCATTTTTATCCAATCATTTAATGAATTTTTGAATAATTTTTTTTCGTTTTCCAGAAATTTGTGAAATAAATCTATCAATCTTTTATAATTTTCAGATTTTGAATGCTTTGATGGATTATAACTATTATCTGTGATGGGCATATAATAAATGAAATCATTCATATCCTCTGGACAATCAAAATATTCATATATTTCACCTATTTTAAATAATAGTTGTTCTTCATCTTTTATCCTATTATTTAAATCACAAAGTAAATTGTATCTTACCTTTCTTTTAAAAAATGATATATTGTTATCATTGATATTATTCATATTGTCTTTGTATGCTAGGGCATAATTTTTTAAATTGTTTGGCATTATATCTACAATTAGTTTCAATTCTGAATCATCATCAATTCTGTTAATAATAGCTTCAATAAAGCCTGTTGCAATAGCTACTGAAATATCCTTATTTGTAAAATAAATACTATCCATATAATTAAAAATTGTTTTTACAAAATCATAGTTTTTTCTTGTAAATTCCGAATATACATATCTGCCAATAGAAGAAAAAATTATAACAAATAAATCATTCAAATAAATAATAGCATCAAAAGGAATGTAAAAGTTCAATAGTTCATCTTCTATAACATTTTTTAATTCTTTAAATTTTTTAACAATATCTGATAAGATTTTTCCATAAATTGTAGGGGTGGATGAAAGATAATCATTTCCTTCTAATTTATGAATATATCTTGATATTTTTAATTTGATATCATCATTTATAGTCTTGTTTTCATAATCATATAAATTTATCAATAAATCATTCATATCATTTGGGCAAATGTATGCCAAATCTGTGATATTGTTGTTTGAGGCAAAATTCTTATCAACAATTTCTTTTAAAATTTTTAATGTTTCTGTTGTATTTTTTATATTTGCAATATCTGTTTTTACAAAATACAATTCCAATAAATCCGATATTTTATTAAGAGTATCATTTGTTAATTGAGTGTTAATAGTTCTGTTTTCAAGTTCGGCCTCGCCAAATTCTATGTCTATAATAGAAATCAAAGAGTTAATATTGTCAACAAGCTCCTTTTCCGTTTCATTCACATTATCTACATCAAAATAGTATTGAAGGATATCATGCAAATTATGTTGTTTATTAAGAATAAACTTATATAAGTTATTCATCTGATCTGTAGTATATTTTGATTTTATATACATTTTTGTCTTTATTATTTGTTAATTAAAGAAACCTTTTACACTCATTAAAATCTTTCTCAATTAAACATTTTAAATATTTAATTCTGTCTTTGTAACTATCTAATATATCATCAACATGTATTAGATATTCTCTTACCCATTTTTGCTGTGATGATTTAATCTTTTGTAAGTCTTCTGTTCCCTTATACTTACTTACAACCTTCTTATATAAGGAATTTAACTCTATATCCTTATCTGCCAATTCTTTATTATGACAAATAAGATTTTCTCTATCTGACAGATTTTCCAAAGAACAATCAAATGAGGTTTTATATGTAGTATTCATAAGTGTATTTAATTTATCAGAATACTCCCGTGCTAATTTTTCATCCTTTTCAAATGGTAATATTGTGTATTTATCAAAATCCTCTTCTTTTAATTCCTTTGGCAATTTATCCTCATATTTATTAAAAAACTTATCATAATCTACATTACAAAAAGATTTTTGAGAAATATAAGATTCTATATCTTTTAATTTTATGCAAGCAAATCTTACATAACTACCTTCGCTATCCCATACACCATTATTTATATAATTGAAAAATGGCGTATATTTACTACTTTCCTCTAACTCATAATGCATTTTTTCAAGACAGTTTTCTAGAGAATATGTTTCTGTTTTTTTATTATTATCGGTAATGGTACTAATACAACCAATCAAAGTATCAGATTCCCCTCTCACTGCAAACCCTACGGATTCAAATTTTACCATTGTATATAAATCATCAGATGCAAAACATTTTACACCTATACATAATAATAACAATACTAAAACTATCTTTTTCATTTTTTATCTCCTTTTCTTTAAAATAATTATTTA
>JAAVBN010000007.1 GCA_014803545.1 bacterium
AATAAATATCATCATCATACATAAATACAAAATCTTTTAATACTAAATATGAAATAAAAGTCAATAAACTAACTATAATAGAGATTCCAAAAATTTTACCAATATCATTTATTGATATTTTATTTATGGTCTTCATTTTTCCCCTTTAAAATTTCCTACATACCTTCTTTTATCAAATCAATTACCGTTTGTTGGTCGGTGTATGGAATATTTTTATCGCCAATAGTGACATAATCCTCATGTCCTTTTCCTGCAATTAAAATCACATCACCAGAGTTCGCAAGCTCCATTGCCTTTTTAATTGCATCATGACGTCCAGTTTTAATTTCAATCGCCTTTGGACAATAGGCAATAACTTCATCTCTTATTTTCTGAGCATCTTCAAACCTTGGTGAATCATCGGTTAAAATTGCAATATCAGAAAGATTTTCCGCCGCCTCGCCAAGCTCCTGCCTACGTCTTGTTTCATATACATCACCACAGGTAGAAAATACACACACAATTTTCTTATCCGTCATTGAGCGAAGAGTTTTAAGAGTATTGACAAGGGCATCACCCTTATACGCAAAATCCACATAAACAGATGCACCTTTTTTCGTATCTCCCATATATTGAAGTCGTCCAATCGCATTTTCAATATTTCCCATCAAAGGAATAATTCGCTCCCAATCTGGTGTAGTCGCAACAACCATACCCAAAGCACAAAGAAGGTTGTAAAGTTGGAACGAACCCAAAATCTTCAAATCAAAATGATATGCCTTTCCAAATAATTCCACATCTACATTTTGCCCAGTAAGTGAAATTTTTTGTGATATAATTTTAAGCTCTTTACCTTTTTTACCGTATGAAAAAACCTTTACACCTCTGTCATCACAAATCTTTTTAAGATAGTCATATTCAGGTATATCCGCATTTAACACAGCCACACCGTCAGAGGATAAATTTTCACGGAAAAGTTTTGATTTTGAATAAAGATATTTTTCAGGACTTCCATAAAAATCAACATGGTCAGTTCCAAGATTGGTAAATCCCGCTGCCTTTATCTTTATATTTTCCATACGAAGTTGGTCAAGCCCATGTGATGAAAGCTCTATCGCCGCATTGTTTACACCCTTTTCCTTAAAGTATTTTAAGAATTTGTAAACTTCTCCATTAACAGGAGTTGTATAGTCCGCATCACTATACTTTATAATTTGCTTTTTTGAATACACATTCTCGGCAATAAGCCCAATTGTTCCCGAACTTAAAGCAGGAAGTCCAAGCAATGCCCAAATCTGTCGGGTAAAGTCAACAACAGAGGACTTTCCACTGCTTCCTGTAATCGCTACAATAGTATCAGGCTGAGTCTTATTGTAAAAATTATAGATAATATCTGCGAATGCCCGCCTTGTATTTTGCACCTTTACAACAACAATGTTTTTCTCATTTATAAGCTTTGTTGTTTTCTCATCAAACTCATAACCTTCCTCGGCAATCACCGCCTTTGCTCCGTTAAGTATAGCATTATAAGTATAATCAGCACCATTTACAGTAAAGCCCTTTATTCCAATAAAAATACTTCCTTCAATAATAGTATTTGAATCAGAAGATACCCTGTAAATAGGAGTTGTAGGCAAGTTTTCAATATCAAATCCCGAGGATTTAAGAAGCTCATTAAGTGGCATAGAATGAGGAGTAAGTTTCGCCTTTATAAACTCCTTATCTTTTTCATACATAGTTCCACAAATTATAATACTATCCCAATTACGAGAGGTATCAATTACCTCCTCAATCGCCTTATATCTATCTGGGATAATGGTCGCCTTCGGACAGTTTGCAAAAAGCAAATCTCTTATATGCTTTGGATCTTCACCCCTTGGATTATCGTCAACAATGACAACTGTATCCGCATATTCATTTAATACTTGCCCCATTTCAATACGGCGAATATCAGGTCTGTCACCACTGCATCCAGCAATGCAAATAAGATTATGTTCAACATAAGGTCTAAACTCTGTTAAAAGTTTTTTAAGCCCATCACCATTATGCCCAAAATCCACAAATATTTTTGCACCATTTGGTGATGTCCCAACATATTCAATTCTGCCACGTTCATTTTTAAGTTCTGATAGATATGGTAAAACCTTTTCCCAAACCTCCCCAACATTACTTATAAATAAACCTAAGGCACACATAAAATTATATACTTGAAATTCTGTGATAAGGTTAAGGGTAAGATTATACACTTTTCCAAATACAGAAATAGCAACCTCTTGCGATTGATTTTTAATTTCGTATTTCAAAAGCCTTATGTCCGCATTTTCACTCTTTCCATAAGTAATAGTTTTTATCCCACGAGATTTGCAAACATCAATGATTTTAGATGTTCTTTCTTCATCAATATTTACAACTGCGACACCGTTTTTATCCAAAAGTTCAGAAAAAAGACGGAGTTTTGCATTAAAATATTCATCAATATTGTTGTGATAATCAAGATGGTCATTTGAAATATTTGTAAATCCCGCTGCTTCAATTTTAATACCGTCAACCCTGTGTTGAGAAATTCCATGGGAGGAGGTTTCAAGTGCGACATTTGTAATTCCTGCATCTGCAAGCTTTTCCAAATTCTTATTTAAATCAATTGCATCAGGAGTAGTCAAACTTTTCTCACCTACGTCATTTGAGGTCTGTATTCCAACCGTTCCGATACTTGCCCCCTTTATCCCAATAAAGGACCACATCTGACGAAGGAAATTCACAATAGAGCTTTTTCCATTTGTCCCAGTGACTGCCAAAATATGTTCTGGCTTATGATTATAAAAAATATTTGCAAGTTGTGATTCAACAAGCCTTATATTATCAACAAATATAAATGGTACAGATGGATATTTTGATGTATCAACCTTTTCCTTATTTTCATTATCAGTAATTATTGCAACAGCACCGTTTGAAATCGCGCTATTAATAAAATCCGCCCCATTAAAATTTATTCCCTTTATTGCAATAAATATATCAGACGGTTTTATCTTTTTAGAATTATTTTGTATTCCAAGAATATCTATATTTTCATTAAAATTAACAGAGGTGTATTTAATACCATTTAAAATTTCAGATAACTTCATTTTATTTCCTTTATTATAATTATTATAGTTTATAGGAAAAAAGAACAGTTATCAATAAAATTTTTGCCTTGTCTATTTACCCAAAAAAGTATATTATATTTTCATAACAAAGGAGTGACTATGCAACATTTGGAAAATTTTGATTTAATAAGAGTTTTTAATACAACCGCACTTGAAACAAACCTTAAAAGAGCATTAAAAAAGTTTGGAGGGGCGCTTGGTGTAGTTGTTAAATCTAATGCCTATGGCTTTGACCTTTCTCGTGCTATTCCAGTTTTCAAAAAAAATAAAATCCAAAATTATTTTACACAGGATATTATTGAGGCATTAAGAATTAAGGATATTTTAGGCAAAAATTATAACATCTATACATTTTCTGGTGTCCAAAACGGACAGGCCCAAACATTTATTGATAATGAAATAATTCCTATATGTGTGAACTTGGAACAACTTAAATATTATAATGAAGCATCGGCAAAATGTAAGAAGAAACCAAAAACCGCAATCCATTTTGATACAGGAATGAACCGCACAGGTTTATCAGAAAAGGAAGTTTTGGAGCTTTCCAAAAACTGGGAAACCTATACTGGCAATTTGGATATAGTTTTATATGTAAGCCATCTTCACAGCTCCTATAATAAAAAGGATAGGGCGAATATGATACAAATTGAAAGGTTTAAAAAATTTACCTCCCTTTTGCCACATCATCCTTGCTCCCTTTCCGCCACAGGTGGAAGTTTCCGCCTTCCATCCGAATACCATTTTGATATGGTCCGCGTTGGTTATGGCATTTACGGAATGCTCCGCGAAATGGAAAGTGTCATTTCCATTTATGCAAAAATCCTTCAAGTAAGGGAAGTAAAAAAGGGTGAAAAAATCGGCTACTTTGGTGGTTGGACTGCAAAAAAGAATATGAAAATAGCAGTTTTAAATATAGGGTATAAGGACGGATACTCCCGCTCTCTTTCCAAATCAAATAAACTTTATGACAGATTAAGGGCAAAGCTTCACAGTGGTGCTGGCTTTGCAACTTCCTATATGGCAATTGGAAAATACAAATGTCCCGTTGTCGGAATCATATCAATGAATAATACAATGATTGATGTATCAAATGTTCCAGATGAGGTTCTTTCAAAATACGATTTTGTGGAGGTAGTAGGGGAAACTGCAAACATTATGAATTTCAGGGAGGCAAACGGCTTTATCCCATGTGATTTGATTTGCTCTTTAACTCTGCCAAACCCAAATGCACTTGATATAACCGATTCCGAATTTAAAAAATTAAAAACGAAATTAAAGATATAAAAAAACTCCCGCTGGGGGAGTTAACTTTTAACTATCTTCACGTAGTGTTTTCACCATATTGATAAGCCCGTTTGTGGATGAATCGTGTGAGGTTATAATTTCATCGGATTTCAAATCCCGAACAATATTTTTTGCAAGCTGTTTTCCAAGCTCCACCCCAAATTGATCAAACGAATTTATATCCCAGAAGACACCCTCTACAAAGGTTTTATGCTCATAAAATGCAACAAGCATTCCTAAGGTTTCAGGAGTTATCCTCTTAATCAAAAATGTATTTGATGGTCTATTTCCAGTAAATTCCTTATATGGTAAAAGCTTTTGAATTTCGGCATCACTCATACCTTGCGCCCTCAATTCTGCCTCTGCCTCTGCTTTGGTTTTACCTTTCATCAAAGCCTCCGTCTGCGCAATTCCGTTTGCAAGAAGCTTTAATTGATGTTCGCCAATCTCATTATGCGAAAACACAGGAATTATAAAATCACAAAGTATTTTTTCCGTTCCTTGATGAAGAAGTTGATAAAACGAATGTTGTCCGTTCGTGCCTTCATCCCCAAAAATAATTGGTGAAGTTTGATACTTTATCGGACTGCCATTTTTATCAACCGATTTTCCATTACTTTCCATAACAAGCTGTTGCAAATAAAGTGGAAGATATTTAAGGTAGTTATCATAAGGCAATACCGCCTCCGCTACAACCCCCATAAAATTAATATTCCATATTGAAACAAGCGCCATTAAAACAGGTATGTTTTTATCAAAGTCAGTATTTTTAAAATGCTCATCAGCAAGATTTGCACCACCCAAAAACTTTTTAAAATTATCAACACCTATTGCCATACATATAGGAAGTCCGATAGTCCCCCACATAGAATACCTTCCACCGACATAATCACCAAATGGAAAGACCTGTGATTCTGGAATACCAAATTCCCCAGCAAGTTTTTTATTTGTTGAAAGGGCACAGAAATGATTCTTTACCGCCTTTTCTCCAAGTTTTTCAACCAACCATTTTTTCGCACTGTTTGCATTAGTCATAGTTTCATCAGTGGTAAAGGTCTTACTTGCCACCACAAACAAAGTTGTTTCTGGCTCAATTTTCTTTAACACTTCACTTATGTCAGTTCCATCAATATTTGAAATAAAATGAAAATTGATAAGCGGAGTTTTGTATGGCTTTAATGCCTCTATTGCCATTTTCGCCCCAAGGTAAGAACCACCAATACCGATATTTACAACATCTAAAATCCTCTCACCAGTAGTCCCCCTAAATTTACCATCACGAACAGAATTTACAAATTCAACCATCGCATCAAAATTTTTCTTTATATCATCAATAACATTAACCCCATCAACCTTTATTGATTTTGTAAGATTATCACGAAGGGCGGTATGAAGAACCGCACGTTTTTCGGTAAAGTTTATCTTTACCCCATCAAACATATCATGAATTTTTGATTTCAAATCCAAATTTTGTGCCATTTTGATAAGGTAGTCAACAGCCTTCTTATCCAGCTGATTTTTTGAATAATCAAAAACTATATCACCAAGAGAAGTTGAAAATTCCTCAAACCTTTTGGGATTATCCAAAAACAAATCCTTAATTAAAATATCATTTAAAAATACACTATGTTTTTTAAGCAAATTATAAGACCCAGTTTCTTGAAAATTCATTTTATCTCCTTTCTATGTGTTTTTTTAAATTATATTAAAAATCCTTGATTTTTGCAAATAAAAAGTATAGTTTCAATATATAGAAAAAGAGGAAATTACAATGACAGATAGTTCATATTCAGCAAAAGATATTCAGATTTTAGAGGGCTTAGAGCCAGTCCGCCTTCGCCCAGGTATGTATATTGGTGGAATTGATGCAACCGCACTTCATCATTTGGTAAGTGAGATTGTTGATAACTCTATGGACGAGGTAGGTGCAGGTTTTGCAAACGAAATCTGGGTTGAACTTTTACCTGATAATACTATTACAATTACCGATAATGGAAGAGGTATCCCAGTTGATAACCATCCAAAATATCCAGATAAATCCGCATTGGAAGTAATACTTACAACACTTCACAGCGGTGGAAAATTTTCAAATAAGGTTTATCAAACATCTGGAGGTCTTCACGGTGTAGGGTCCAGTGTCGTAAATGCCCTTTCCGAATTTATGAATGTTGAAATTTCTCGTGATGGTAAAATCCATAAACAAACATATTCCCGTGGTATCCCTACTTCAAAGTTAGAGGTTATAGGAAAAACAAAAACTACTGGAACAAAAATTACTTTCAAACCAGATGCACAAATTTTTGGTGAAAATAATATTTTTAAACCAGTCCGCCTTTACAGAATGATAAGGTCCAAAGCTTTCCTTTTCAAGGGTGTAAAAATAAATTGGAAATGCGATGAAAGTTTAATCACAACTGATATGAATATCCCAACCGAAGGTGTTCTTTGCTTTCCAAATGGTATAAAGGATTTCTTGGAGGAAACTATAAAACCTCGCCCAAAGGTTGTTGACGAAGTTTTCTATACAGAATCTCCACTTGCAAACGATATGGGAAAGGTTGAATGTGCCATTACATGGATTGATACCCCACATGAGGAAGGAAACGACGGCGGATTTTTCAATTCCTATTGTAATACTATCCCAACACCAGAAGGTGGCACACACGAAAGCGGTTTTAAATCTGCAATCAACCGCAGTTTAAAGGCATTCGCCGAAATGGTCGGTAATAAAAAATTCACCTCTGTTATAACCGAGGATATTTTTGATGATGCAGTTGTTATACTTTCACTATTTTTCAAAAATCCACAATTCCAAGGTCAAACAAAGGAAAAATTTTCATCGGCGGAGGCAACTCGCCTTGTTGATAATGCGATAAAGGATTACTTTGATTTCTTCCTAACTTCTAATCCAGCAAGGGCAAACTTGCTCCTTGATTATATAGTTGAGAAAGCGGAGGCAAGATTAAAACTTAAAAAATTAAAGGAAACAATCAGAAAATCCCCAACGAAAAAACTTCGTCTTCCTGGAAAGCTTGCTGATTGTTCAAGTAAGGATAGAACAGACACAGAAATTTTTATAGTTGAGGGAGATTCCGCTGGTGGTTCCGCAAAGCAAGCAAGAAATCGCCTTTTACAGGCAATACTTCCACTTCGCGGTAAAATCTTAAACGTTGCAAGTTCCAGCTCCGAAAAACTTAACGCCAATAAGGAAATTCAAGATATAACCGAAGCAATAGGTTGCGGTGTAGGACGTGAGTATAATGAGGAAAAACTTCGCTATGATAAAATTATAATTATGACCGATGCCGATGTTGACGGTGCACATATTGCATCTTTGCTTATGACATTTTTCTTTGAACAAATGCCAACCTTGATTGAAAACGGCCATTTATATATTGCCCTTCCACCATTATTTAAAATAACTGATGGTAAAACACATTATTACGCAATGGATGAGGAAGAAAAGGACAAAATCATTGCTAAACATTTCAAGGGTAAGAAGGTTGAAATAAATCGTTTCAAAGGTTTGGGTGAAATGATGCCATCCCAACTTAAAGAAACAACAATGGATCCAAAATCCCGTGTCCTTCTTAAAATAGAAATCCCACCAAAGACAGAGGAGGGATTTGAGGATTTAAAGGAAACAAAAAATTTGGTTGCCAACCTTATGGGAAAAAATCCAGAATACAGATTCCGCTTTATTCAAGAGGGTGCAAAGTTCACAACCGATTTGGATATTTAAAAGAATTTTGGGTATTTGATTTTTCAGCTTTATTTTCATCAAGCGATTCTTCTTTATACCCCATTGATATAGCTTTATCATAATCAGCTTGCCAACTTTCATCATCTTCGCTTTTCTTTATTTGAGAACGAATGTAATAAGCTTCTGCAAATAAGTTATTACTAGTTCCCTTGTATAAGTCATATGTGATTCCAGAAAAAACTTCGTTTAATGATTTTTTCGCACTTCTATAATTATTGTTAAAAAAATCTGCTTTTGCTTTTAAAACATAAGCTTCAAGATGATAATTATCTTCCCTTATAACTTTATCCAAATCATATATAGCAGATGAATATTCTTTTTTATCAATGTATGCCCTTGCACGAGAAAGGTATAATTCCATAGTCGGACCGTTATTAATCTTATTTGTTAACTCTTCAATTCTTTTTGCAGGCGTTGTTGTTTTTGCATATAAAGGATTACAAACAAAAAACATTAAAACAAATATAAAAATTCTCATAATACCTCCTTACATTCATTCCTAATATATACCATTTTATAATAAGTTTTACAAGCAAAAAAAAGAGGTAATCCAAGGACTACCTCTTTTCACTTAACAAACAAACGAAAGTTTTTTTAGAGGTTTTCCTCTACAAATTCCCAATTTATAAGATTATTTATAAAATTATCTATATACTCGGCTCTTTTATTTTGATAATCCAAGTAATAAGCATGCTCCCATAAATCAAGATTTAAAATTGCTGTTTGATTATGAGCGATAGGATTGTCCGCATTGGAAGTTTTAACGATTTTATATTCGCCAGCTTCCTTTACAAGCCATACCCAACCAGACCCAAAAACCGAATTTGCAACAACTTTAAAAGATTCCAAAAAATTCTCTTTACTTTTAAAAGTATAAAGAAGCTTTTTTGGAAATTCAGCAACAGAATCTTTTTTCAAACACTTAAAAAAGAAATTATGATTAAAGACTTGTGCAGAATTATTAAAAATTCCCTGAGTATCTTTTGAATGACTGGATTCTATAATAATCTTCTCCAAATTATAATTTTCAAAAGAAGTATCTTTGATAAGTTTATTTAAATTTGAAATATATGTTCCTAAATGCTTATCATAATGAAAATTCATAGTATTTTCGGATATATAAGGTTCTAAAACATCTTTTTTATAATCAAGAGGATATTCTTTTAAATCAAACATTTTACTCATCTCCTTTATTGATAATAGAAATTAATATATTTTAATCTATTTTGCAATAAGAAGAAAAACCCATAATAATGTGATTGACAAATTAATTTCTATGGTATAAATTACAATTTTAAAACAAAAGGAAATATTATGAAAATTGTAAAAAAGAATAAAGATAATATGTTAGTTGATATATGCAAAGGTTGCCGTAAAAAGGACGAATTTTGCAAATGTCTTACAGGAAATATTTTGAATGTATATTCATCTGATATTTATGTTAAAAAAGCATTAAGAATTATTATCCAAGAAGGTGTAGTAGCTGATTTATCAGGTAATGAAATAGTTTCCAATATAAACACTTATATAAAGGAAAATTTAGTATTAGAGGCAAAAAGAAATTTACTCTCTAATGATTATAGATTTATTTACAAGTCTAAATCTAAATAATTTCACCCTTTAAATTTGCATAACTGCCAGCTGTGATTTTTACATCACGAATGGTGCCAAGCAAACTTTTATCACCCTTTACGATAACAGGTTGAAGATATTCGTTTTTGCCAACGACAAAATCGCTATCAACTTTTGATACTTCGGTAAATAATACAGACATCACTTTCCCCACGCAAGATTTGTTAAACGCATCCTGATTTTTACGAAGCTCCATTTGAAGACGACGCAACCTGTCCGCCTTTACCTTGTTATCAATTTGCCCATCCATTACTGCCGCAGGAGTATTTGGACGTGGCGAGTATTTGAAAGCATAACATTGTATAAATTTCACTTTTTTAACTATATCCAAAGTAGCCTTAAAATCCTCCTCTGTTTCTGTTGGAAAACCAACAATGAAATCGGATGAAATTTGAATAGATGGATTCGCATTTTTTAATTTTTCAATTATCTCCAAATATTTCTCACGAGTATATTTGCGATTCATTTTATGCAAAATTTCATTGCTTCCCGATTGAATAGGAAGATACACAAGTGGCATAAGCTTTTTTTCTGTTCTGTGTAGTTCAATCATATCATCAGTAATTTTTGACGGATAGGAAGTTGTATATCTGATACGCTTTACAGATGGAAGTGTCACAACCCTTTTTATCAAATCACCAAGGGTAGAGGGGTTTCCATTTTCATCAACACCGTTAAAGCTGTCAACATTTTGACCAAGAAGATTTATCTCCACCACACCCAACTCACAAAGCCCCTTTGCTTCCTCTATTATAGAAGGGATAGAGCGGGAAACTTCACGCCCCCTTGTATTCGGAACGACACAGTAGGTGCAAAAATTATCACATCCCTCTTGAACCTGAATAAATGCAACTTTGTCCGATTTTTTAAGTGGAGTAAGACTGTCAAATTTTTCAAGTCCCGAAAGCTCCACATCAATCAAATGCAAATTTTTCTTTTTCTTATTTTCTGGGACAGGGGTGTTTCTATCCTCAATAACCTTATTTAAAAATGAAGGTAGCAGATGATATTTTTGTGAAGACAAAACTATTGATACATAAGGCGCACGCTTAAACACATTTTCACTTTCCGCCTTTGCCACACACCCAATGATTGCAAAAATCGGAAGAGCTTTTCCTTTATTTACATAAAGTTTTTTAAGACTTCCAAGTTCAGAGAAAATTTTCGCACTTGCCTTTTCTCTTATATAGCAGGTATTAAGGATAATTATGTCTGCATTATCTTCCGCCTCTGTTGGAATAAAGCCATTATCCGAAAGATAGCTTGAAATCCTTACCGCATCATACATATTCATTTGGCAACCAAAGGATTTAAGATGAAAGGTGTATTTTTTATTCATCGGTTCCACCGTTTATTTCCCTTTCAATACCAAGATGTTTGTATGCTTTATCTTGAACTATACGACCGCGAGGAGTCCTTTGCAAAAAGCCAATTTGTAAAAGATATGGTTCAATCACATCTTCAATAGTATCCACTTCTTCGGATAAAAGAGCAGATATAGTTTCAATACCAACTGGACCACCACCATAATTATCAATAAGAAGTTGTAAGTATCGTCTGTCAAGGTTATCAAGTCCAAAGTCATCAACGGAAAGTTTGCGAAGTGATACTTTTGCCTCTTCCTCATCAATAACATTTTTGTTATCAACTACGGCAAAATCACGCACACGTTTCAAAAGCCTGTTTGCAATTCTTGGTGTTCCACGTGAACGTTTTGCAATCGCATTTGCCCCATCATTGGATAGAGAAATATTAAGTATTTTTCCAGCTCTTTTAACAATGTCAGCCAAATCATCCTCTGTATAAAATTCAAATGCAAGAGGAATCCCAAACCTTTCACGAAGCGGTGTTGAAAGAAGCCCCGTTCTTGTCGTTGCACCAACAAGAGTAAACGGAGGTATATCAATCCTAACGGTCCTTGCCGCTGGACCTTCACCAATAATTAAATCAAGCTTAAAATCCTCCATCGCGGAATAAAGCACTTCTTCCACCGATGGGGAAAGCCTGTGAATTTCATCAATAAATAACACATCATTAGGTTGCAAATTTGTAAGTATCGCCGCCAAATCCCCAACCTTTGAAATCATAGGAGCAGAGGTAGCCCTGAACCCAACGCCAAGCTCTATTGCAATAATATTTGCAAGTGTCGTTTTACCAAGCCCAGGTGGCCCGTAAAGCAAACAATGATCCATCGCAATTTGCCTGCTTTTTGCAGATTTAATAAAGACTTTAAGATTTTCTTTTAACCCCTTTTGCCCGACAAAATCGTCAAGACAAAGCGGTCTTACACTTTCAATCTTTGAAGTAATATCTTCAATACTTTCTTTCGCATCAATGATTCTTTTATCTGTATCCATAATAACTCCTAATATTAGATAAATTATAATAGAGTTAAGAAAATATTACAAGAAAGAAAAAAACATTTACTTATTCATAATAATTTAATAAAATGAAAGAAAAAAATAAAAGGAGTCATTATGATAGATTTAAAACCATCATTAGGCGTTATAGAAAAAGGCAAACATTATTTCCCAGTTCGCGTATATTATAATCATACTGACGCAGGCGGTATAATGTATTATGCAAATTATTTTAGAGTAGCGGAGGAAGCTCGCGTTGCAATGTTTGACGTCCTTGCAAGTGATGATTTAAAGGGCTATAACGACATAAAATCCATTGGTGATTTTGTTGTTCGGACGGCACATGCCGAATATTACAAATCCGCCCATTTTGGTGAGGATTTAATAATAGAAGATTCTATTGAAGAAATTGGCAAAGTCTTTGTCGTGGTAAATCAAAAAATTATGCGTGGTGATGATCTGTTGGTTGAAATCAAAACAAAAATCGTATTCGTAGGTGTTGAATGTGGCGACCATAAAGCGGGCTGTCCACTTGGTTCTGGTGGAGTAGTCGTTGGCAAACCACAACGTATCCCTGAATTTTGGGTAAAAAAATTGGAAAAATTAAAACCATAATATAGTTTTTCTTGCAAAAATTTAAATTATAAAGTATAAAGAAAAAAAATCTCGGGTGTATAGCTCAGTTGGCTAGAGCGTTACGTTGACATCGTAGAGGTCGGTGGTTCGAGCCCACTTACACCCACCATTAACGTTCTTTTGTAAGTAAATATTTTTCAATTTCAGAATAGTTTGAAAAAGATGGGATTTTGTTTCTGATTTCCTTATCAACCTTTGGTGATTTTCTATTTAAAACAGAAAAATAATATTTATAATTAACGGGTTTTAATCCTAATTTAAAAGCTTCCTTGCAATTGCTCATATCATCATCAATTACAACGGTTCCCTTTTCATATTGATTATAGAAATTTTCTTTACTTGAATATAAAGGAATATTTATAACTTTGTTTATAGAATTGCCAAAGTATTTATTAAAGTTTTCTGTTCTTGCAACAAATCTTCTTACATTACCACCGTATGAACTTATAACATCAATTTTGTAATTTTGGCTTAATCTTTTAACAAAATCAACAGCCCCCTTTATAGAAGGGATGTTTGAAAAAGCATTAAAGTCATTGCCGAATTCGTCTACTAAATAATCCATTCTGAGCTTAAATAATTTTGATATATCAAAGTTTGGAACATTAAGAAAAAACCACTTTATAATATATGGCAAAGTGTCAAGTAATACACCGTCAGCATCAAAAATTATATAATTGGTTTTCATAATTGTTCCTTTTTTAATTATGACAGAACTTTACAACCATTCTTTTATTTTGTCAAAGAAATTTTTGCTGTCTCCATTTTTTCTCCTGTCTTCTTCAAATTCACGAAGCAACTCTTCCTGATGTGCAGTCAGCTTTGTAGGGGTTTCAACAGTTATGTTAAGATACATATCCCCACGAATTGCGGAATTTATTCCTGTCATACCCTTTCCACGAAGACGTAATTTTTCACCCGTTTGAATACCCTTTGGAACTCTTACCTCCGCCTTTGTTCCATCAATTGTTGGAACTTCTATTGTTCCACCAAGTGCGGCAAGCCCAAATGATATAGGCACATTTATATAAAGATTTTTGCCATCACGTTCAAAAATTTTGTTATTCTTTATAGTTATATAAACATATAAGTCGCCAGAGGGATTTCCAGTCAAGCCTGCTTCACCTTCGCCTTTTACACGAAGTCTAGTTCCATTATCAACTCCTGCTGGTATTTTAATTTCAAGCTTTTTAACTTCTGCGCCAACACCAGTTCCATTACATTCACGACAAGGATTAGTAATTATATACCCAAGTCCGCCACATTCAGGGCAAACTTGCTGACTTACAAAAAAGCCTTGCCTTGCATTGATAAAACCTTGTCCATGACATTTAGGGCAAACCTCACGCTTTTCCCCGCCTTGACCGTTGCATTTTTTACATTTTCCGTTACGGCGAAAAGATATTTCAGTTGTAATTCCAGTAAATGCCTCTTCCAAGGTTATAGATACATCATATCGTAAATCTTGCCCCTTTCTTGCCTGTGGTCCTTGAGGCGAACCGCCACCCATAAAATCAGAAAATATATCAGAAAATATATCGGAAAATCCACCGAAACCTTGGGCGCCACCGCCACCAAAGTTAAAGTCAAATCCGCCAAAGCCTTGACCTCCACCAAAACCGCCAGCACCACGTCCGCCCATTCCATTTTCAAATGCGGAATGTCCGAATTGATCATAGGCAGCCTTTTTTTGAGGATCTTTTAAAACTTCATACGCTTCATTAATTTGCTTAAACTTTTCCTCTGCTGTTTTATCACCTTGATTTCTGTCAGGATGATATTTCATAGCCATCTTACGATAAGCCTTTTTTATTTCATCATCACTTGCCCCTTTTTGAACGCCAAGAAGTTCATAATAATCTTGTTTTGCCATAATAAACCCTTTATTAAATTTATCTGATAATAAATATATAATAATTTCAAAGATAAAAATCAAGTGCAGAAAGAGATAAGTGTAGATTTTCTTCCTTATCATTTTAATTGACGATACCGTTTAAAGTTGTATCATAAAAACTATATACTTAAAATCTGTAAGGCGCACCCCTTACCCCCCCCCTAGGGGTGCGCCCAAAGCCTTTCGGCTTTGAAAAATAAGGAAGGGAAAATTTTTAATAAACTAAGGAGGCATTATGAAAAAATTTCTTATTATACTATTTATAATCATCATCGCAGCAATAATTGTTTTTATCTTTTTGAAGGCAAAAAAACATTACAGAATGAAAAAGGGTGATATTAAACTTGAACGCACAACCGACAGTGAAGCAAGTTTGATGGACGCACTTCAAAACCGCCGTTCCAACAGAAAGTTTTCAACCACCCAACTTTCAAATGAAGTTATCGCAAACCTTCTTTGGTCCGCAAATGGTATTAATTCAAAGGACGGCAAGCTCACCGCTCCAACCGCAAGAAATAAACAAGAAATGAAATTATACGTAATTCTTCCAACTGGTGCATATATCTATATGCCAAAAGAAAATGTTCTTAATATGATAACCGAGGAAGATTTAACCTCTAAAACAGGTTATAACGCTCCTATGACAGTTGTTTATGTCGCAGATACTACAAAACAGGAAAAAGAGTGGGCATACACAGATATGGGCTTCATAGGTCAAAATGTATACCTTTTCTGTGCCGTCAACGGACTTAATACTGTATTTAAAGGAAGCTTTGATGACGACTATCTAAGAACGGCATTAAAGGTTCCCGAACATAAACAGATTTTAGCAATCCAAGATGTCGGTTATCCAGTAGAGGAGTAAAATAAAGGAGAGTTTAAACTCTCCTTTTTATATTGATTTATATTATTTTTTTTGTATGCTAAAATAATATAAGAAAGGAAATATTGTTATGACTAAGTATTGTCAAATTCCATTTAAAAGATTAAGTATTGAATTTGATGGAAATATAACTTTTTGTTGCTCTACATATAATAATAGTTATTTCATTGGCAATATCTTTACTGATGAAATTGATGATATATGGTATAATGAAAAAGCAACAGAGTTTAGAAAGTCTATCCTTGATGGAACCTACAAATTTTGTAATTTAAATATATGTGGCGATAGGTTTGAATATTCACAGGAACTATCGGATAAAAATAAAAATACCTTATTAAAACCAAGCTATCCGAAAATAGTTAATTTAAGTTATAATCCATCATGTAATGTAAAGTGCAAAACTTGTCGTGATGAATTAATGGTAGAAACAAAAAAGGATACAGAGTATTTTAATTCTATCACTGATAAAGTAATTTTATTATGCCAAAATGCAGAACTTATTTATTTAAATGGAGATGGAGAATTATTTACAAGTCCACATCTAAAAAATCTCGTTCAAAGATTGATTAAGGAGTATCCAAATTTAAAATTTGATATACATACAAACGGGCTTCTTTGTGATGAAGCTCATCTTAAAGAATGGGGATTAGAGGGAAGAATAAAAAGAATGAGTATCTCTGTTCACGCAGCAACAAAGAAAACTTATGAATCTATTGTTCGTGGCGGTCATTGGGACCAACTTCAAAAAAATTTAAAATATCTGTCCTCATTGAAATTAGATTTTAATTTACTTTTCGTTTTACATTCTTTGAATTACAAAGAGATGCCAGCTTTTGTAGAAATGGCAAATAACTTAGGAGCGATTGCTCTTTTTTGGAGATTCAGAAACTGGGGAAGAACCCAAATGTGTAGAGATATTGATAAATATTCATGTTGGGAGCCTACCCACCCAGATTATAAGAATTTCTTAAAAGTTCTAAACAAACTTAAACGTATGAAAAAATACGAATGGAAATATATTTTAATAGAGGAATATTTAAAAAGGCTTCAATCCCAAACGGTTAATCCATGGTGGTTTAGGTTGTTAAAAGGGAAAAAATAACAAAAACATTGCAAAAAATTATCCCCTTACAAAAAGGGGATAATTTATTATTAGCAATCCTTATGATTAGAATTGAACGCCATATTTAACGCCCATTGCATCTTCAAAATCACCAGCAAGATCTGTCTTATAGTAAGCAGAAATTGTACCAGTAGAAGTTGTAACGTTAACTTGTGGTTTCAAGTATAATGGATTATCTACATCATCACCATAGAAATCATCTAACATTTCATAGTTAAGTGAAAGGTTTGCAGACCATGTTGGGTTGAATTGATACATACCTTCTACACCAAATTCAAATTGATTGTAGTTTTCGTTGTATGCTTTATCATCAACATATCTGTATTCAACAAGTCCAGCAACAGCATATTTAGATGTTCTTTTACCAAACTTTGTTCCGAATGTTAAAGTATTGTTGTCATACCAAACATCTTTATCCATACTTGTGCCATAGTTAAAGTATGCATCAGCAAGCATAGAACCAGTTAAATATCTATATGTCAAACCAAAGTTAAACATACCAAGACCATCTTCTTCAAAAGCCTCACCCATATAAGAGTCAAATAAATAGTCAATAGAACCGTTAACACTTAATTTGTTTGTAATACCATAACCAACTTTTTCTCTTATTGTAAGAGTTGAATCGTCAACACCTTTAAATTGGTCGCCCATTTCAACAGATGTAATAGAGTAAACTTTACCTTCTGCAGGAGCATAGAAAGGATTTTCTGTGTGTGCACCAGCAGCTGTTGAGATTGCTAAAACTGATAATAATGATAATAATGATACTTTTTTCATATTATTCTCCTTGTTTAGTTAATATTATATAAACTTTTGAAGTCTATATACTAAGAATCTTATCCTATAAAAGAAATTTAAACAAGTAAAAAAGTGAGTTTATTAAATTTTGACAATTTGTCCATAATAATTAAAAAAATAGGAAAGGGGTTATCGTATATTGCTTTAAAATCACTAAGAAAATTTATTTTGTCAATGCGTCTTCTTTTATTGCATTTATTGTTTGTTGAGATTCGTTTGTTATCATATTTTTAAGTTTTTTTCTGCCTTCCACAAACATATCCTCTTTTGATACTGGTTCAGCCTGATAAGGCTCAATAGATGGAGATATTTGTATTTCCTCCTCAATCACAGGTTCAAATGTAGGTGCTTCCTCTTTACTTTCTGTTATCTCAGGGGAATTATCTTCAACTTTAGCTTCCTGTATTTCAGATATTTTTTCACGTATAGCATTTGCAACTTTTTCTTGTGCCTCTACATTTGTAGGAATAGTTTCTTCTTCTGTCATTTCAGTTGGCATTTCAAATGAAGGATTTTCATTTGCCATTTCTTCAATTGTTTCGGTTGAAGCTTCCTTGAATTCCGTTGTTGGAGTTTCCTCAATTTCTTCTGTTTGTGTTTCCTTTATCTCTTCTGTTTCAGGGACAGTAAAATCAGAAGGAATTTCAAACTCCGCCATCTCTGGACTTTCAAACTGTGGCACAGCTTCACTGACATTTTCCTCTTTCACCTCTTCTACAACAGGGGCAACATCAACATTTTCAAATGAAGGAGTTTCTATTTCTTCTACCTCACTTACTACCTCAGCAGAAGGAATATCATTCATATCTTCTTCAAATGAGGGAGCATCAAACGAAGGAACTTCCTCCAAAGTATTTTCAACACTAGGAGCGCTAAACACAGGGACATCATCAGAATTTTCCAACCCTAAATTCATATCAAATTCAGGGGGAACAAATTCTAAATTCTCCATTTCAAAATGTTCTGCCATACTTTTCTCCTTTTAAACTCCTTTAATTATAGCATATATTAAAAAAGTTGCAATTATTTTGAAAGTTTTGATTTAATTGTATCCATATCATAAACATCAGAAACATTGCCAAGATATGCTACCGTAGGAGTAGATGAGAATACCCTGTTTGCAGTATCAATTATATCTTGAATAGAAATAGATTCTATAAGCTCAACATTCTCCTCCATAGGAATGATTTTTCCATAATGTTGCATTTGACGGCCAAGCATACGCATTCTTACTGATGTGCTTTCAAGCCCCATAAGAAGAGAAGACTTATAGCTTATCTTTGCCCTTTCTAATTCTTTTTCCGTGATACCATTTTCACAAACCTTTAAAATTTCCTTTGCCGTTGCATCAACAACTTTGTTTATCTTTTCTGTATCAGTAGAGGTGTAAATATACATACAGCCAGTATCTGTAAAATTATTCATAGCCGAATATATTGTATATACAAGATTTTGTTTTTCACGCACCTCTTGAAAAAGTCGTGATGACATACCTCCACCCAAAACATTATTTAAAACATTTTCAGCAAACACACCTTTTCTGTTGGAAACATTGGAACTTTCAAATCCAATCATTAAATGAATTTGTTCCAAATCCTTTTGCTTTTTGAAATATCCACCATTGTATTTTGAATGTGGCATCGCACAATTTCCAGCAGGCACAAGATGTGTAAAGTATTTCTTTGCAAGCTCTATTACCTTTGAATGGTCAAAATTTCCAGACACAATTAAGAAAAGTTTATCCGCACAGTAATTTTCACTTATATAATTACGAAGTTTATCAGGAGTAATTGACTTTATTGTTTCCTCTGTTCCAAGTATAGGTCGTCCCAAAGATTGATTTGGATATGCTGTTTCCGCAAAATAATCATAAATTATGTCATCAGGAGTATCAAGCGAGTTGTAAAGCTCCTGTAATATAACATTTTTTTCTTTTGACGTTTCCACCTCATCAAACACGGAATTCTGAATAATATCAGAAAGAATATCAATCCCATTTTCAAGATATTCTTTCAAAACCTTTGTGTAATAAAATGTATGGTCCTTTGATGTATAGGCATTAATGTCCCCACCAATATCTTCAATCATTTCAGCAATTTGAGTATATGTTCGGGTCTTTGTTCCCTTAAAAGCCATATGCTCCAAGAAATGAGAAATTCCATTTATACTTTCAGTTTCATTGACAGAGCCAACAGCACTCATCAACCCAACAAGCACACTTTCCACAGTTGGCACATAGTCGGTAATAATGGTAAGCCCATTTGCAAGTTTTTCTACCTTAACATCGTTCATAATTGTTTCCTTATATTTTTTTCTTTTATAGTAGCAAAATAGGAAGATAAAATCAAGACGGTTATAAACCTAAAATAATTTTGAAAAAAAGTTGTTGATTTTTTTTCCGATATAGTATATAAATTTAAACATTGATTTATTCCGGCGTAGCGCAGTGGTAGCGCAGTTGACTGTTAATCAATTGGTCGTTGGTTCGAATCCATCCGCCGGAGCCATAAAATTCAAATCCCCTATTTCAGGGGATTTTTTTTAATTAGGTAAGGATTATACTTTAATACGCATTTTCCAAAACTTTTTCATTTAAAATCATATTAGTGTCAGATATAGGATTATCTTTACATTCTATACGCTTAACCCCTACATGCTTACCTTCAAGAGAAGTTAATTGATTTTTGCTACAAATGAACATTAAAGCTACATAAGGACCTCCTTTAAGAGTAGTTAATTGATTTCTGGAACAATCAAAGATATTTTTAACAACTTCTGGAGCACCTTCAAGACTAGTTAAATTATTACGAGTACAATAAAAGTTTCCCGTAATTGTCTTAGGACTTCCTTTAAGATTAGTTAGTTGATTAGAAGTGCATTCATAAGAGTGTCTAACAATTTCTGGACCTCCTTCAAGTGTAGTTACTGCATTCCAATTACAATAAAAGTTGTTAACATTTTTTGGACTACCATAAAGATCGGTTAATTGATTCCAAGAACAATTAAAATCACCATGAACAAATTCAGGAGCACCTTCAAGACTGATTAATTTATTATAAGAACAATTAAAACTTCCTTCAACTTTTTTAGGTGCACCTTTAAGATTTGTTAATTCACATTGTGAACAATCAAAATAACCATTAACAACTTCTGGACAGCCTTCAAGACTTGTTAATGGATTCTGATTACAAGAAAAAGAACGTTTAATATTGCTTGGATAGCCTTTAAGATTTTTCAACTTATTATTATCACAATTAAAAAGACCATTAATAAATTTCGGAGCACCTTCAAGACTGGTTAATTGATTATCAGAGCAATAAAAATCACCATAAATAGTTTTTGGACAGCCTTCAAGGTTAGTTAATTTATTATTGGAACAATCAAAACTTCCCAAAACCAAAATATCCTTATCAAAATTAAATTCAACAAGAGATTCTAAATCATAACCAGAAATATTCAAATCCCTATAAGTTCCTTCTGGTATGCTATGTATATCATATATTCCCGTATTATCGTCTGCATCAGTTAATTTTATAAGATTTAACATATTCAAATCTTTTTCTATATTATATCCTTGTTTTTCAACAAATTCTCTGGCGGAGTATATATATTTTTGAACAGGTCTTTTGTTTTGCTTTCCTTTGCATTGCAAAAGACGACCATCTTTTATTTCAAATGTGACATGGGGTTCACCTTTTTCATCACGTATAGAATAAAATTCCTTGCTTCCTTTTTTCAAATCTTCATCATAATGTCCACTACCTACACAATGACCCATATTGTCCCCTTCAAAATCAAGGGCTTCAAGGGTTAATAGCCTATACACCTTCATACCATCGGAAAGCTCCATTACAAACTCTGTTCCCTCCAATGACTTTTGATAAAACTTGTCATCTTTACGAACTTTCGCTGATCTTTCAGCAAGTCTTGCATGCCAAAGCTTTGCCAATTCAAGGGCATTTTCAAATGATAAATAATCGTTATGTGATTTTAAAAAGTCCAACTTGATTTTTAAATCACCCTGATTTTTTAATGACTTGTAAACGTAATCATCAGCCATAGAATATAAATAATCTCTGATAGTTGCAATTTGTTCATTGAAGTTTGCTGGAACTTTTTCTTCATCAAAACGGTATATATCCTTGTTTTCGCTAAGCGCATTTTTAGCCCATTCAGGAAGATTTTGCTCATCCTCCGAAACAGGAGTAAAATAGTTGGCGTTGTCCTTCATATACTCACGCACTCTTTTTTTGAAATATTGAAGAAGTATCGCCCTTACAATATCGTCCTTGTTCTCCTCTACCCAATTTCTGTTTTTAAGATTATCTTGGGATTCAGAAGTATTATCTCTTACCCAATGAGGGACTTCATCCTTTCCATAAACTATACCAGTTAAATATTTATTCAAGTCCCCTTCATTTAAAAGATTTATCATTTTAACTCCTTTTTTACTTTTAATAGGTTTATTGTATCATATTTTTCCCAAAAGAACAAAAAAAATAATCCCCATTAGTTGGGGATTTTTTTATTGATAATTATTACCTATTATCTAAAATGACGAAAGTGTATATCCATACATTGTTGTATACCTTCTCTTACCCTATTTGTTATATATAATTTTTTACCATTTTTTAATGGAATATAATATTTATTTTCAGAAGGGTCAAAAGTAAAATATGGATTTCCATAAGTATTAGTTGATGCATTGAAACAAGAATAAAAAGGAAGAGAATTTTCACCTTCATTACCATCATTAAAATACAATTGAGAGTCCATAGGAATATCTTTATTTAAAAATTTTATTTCTTTTTCCTCTTTTATATCGTTTTTTATTCTTTTTACAATTTGAACAATATTCATCTTAAAACCTCTGTTTTGTTTAAGTTTAGATACATTTCCGAATCTATTTATCACCATCTTAACAGAAACAAGAAATTTGTCAATATTTATTTTAGGAGAACATAACCCACATATCTGGCTATACTATAAATTAAAATCCCAAGTAAAATAGGGGATTTTTAATATACTTTATCCCCATTTTTAACTTTTTCTGCTGGTTTAAGAAGAACAACTCCTTGCTCTGATTCAGTACCAAGGATTCTTACTTCACTTGTTACAGAACCAACATGCAAAGGTGTCAAATTTACGCAACATATAACCTGACTACCAATTAAATCTTCAGGTTTATAAAGTTTTGTAATTTGGGCAGAAGATTTTTTAATACCTATATTCTCACCAAAATCAATAGTTATAACATAAGCAGGATTTCGTGATTTTTTATTATCCTTTACATCAAGAACAGTTCCTACTCTGATTTCTACTTTATCAAAATCTTCAATCGTAATCATTTTTTACCCATTCTATTAAAATAATTTATTTAATTAAATATATTATATTCACAAAAATATAAAAATCTATATAAATAAAGGATTAAAACTTATCTTTCATAAGACTGTATCGTTTATGAGTACATTCAAGAGCCGTTTTATGAACACCCTTTGTTATTTCATAATAAACAAAGCGACCAACTTTTTTTGACTTTATAAATTCATCATCATATAACCGTTTAAGGTAAAGAGAAACCTTCGTTTGTTTTATCCCAGTTCCATTGACAATTTGTGAAACAAAACTTTCCCCATTTTCAATTAAAAAATTAAGTATTTTCATTTTATCGGTATTTGAAAAAAGCTTTATTTGATTTGCAACCATAACCATAAAATCAATTGGTAATATTTGCTTAAAATTATCTTTTAAAAATTTATCATTATTGCTTATAACGGCATAAAGCTTTCTTATACAAACAAAAATACTTGCTGGATATTCCTCATAAATATCATAAAAAACAAATACACCCTTTTTATTTGTTTTTACAAGATTTGCATCACGAAGCTTTTTTAAATTTTGGGATATAGTTATTTGGTCTTGCCCCAATCCCTTTGTTATATCAGAAACAGAGGAGCTTCCATACACATCCAAATATTCAAGAATCCTTATCCGTAAAGGATGCCCTATATAGGAAATACCCTTAATCGCTTTTTTCAAAATATGTGGTGGCAACTTTTCCATTATTTAATTCCTTTCCTTTATTATATATGGGGAAAGAATTTTTTTCAATAAAATATATTGACTTTATAATATATATCATTTATGCTATATATTAAATTTGATATATAATGATTGAAAGGAGATTGTAATGAAAAACAAAAAAAACATCAAACAATTCGTAGAAAAAATTGACAATATGAAAAAACTTAACCCAAAGGATTTGTCTTCCGACCAAGACCTCTCCATCGCCATTATGAACCTCATCTCCATAGAAGAACACCTAGTCTTCTCTGGCGCTAAAACTGGAAAATCATCTTTCTATGACCTCATCAACGAAATCCGCGAAATGAGAAAAAACCTCCTCCAGAAAATTATCAAATCTTATGAGGGCGAAGTCTGGTGCATCTCTAAACACCTCCTCGCTTCTTCTATGAGACTTATGGAAGTAGGCACAAAACAACTATCAATGGGAAACAGTAAAGACGCCTATGATTTGTTTGATAAATCTTACGAGCTTTATTGCTTATTCTGGGGATTAAATATGAACGCAATAAACCTAGCAGATGTGAAATGGGTAGCAGATGTTGGGGTAGATGTGAAGGACATAGAGAAGCACATAGCGAATATAAAGGATGTAGCAAAGGATAAACCAGAGCCTGCAAAGTCGGAAAAATCTGGCACTATGTCAAAGTTAAAGGAGAGTATTAAGAAGGCGGTTAATTGTTGTATTGAGTAGTAGGAGGGTATTATGAAAAAAATATTTTTATTTTGCTTTATGTTTTTATATTCAACAATCACTTTTGCAAAGACAAAAGAAGTTGTAATCTTTACACAACCAAATTGTCCATTCTGTGCAAAATTAAAGGAGGATTTAAGTCTTTCCATTGTCGCGAAATACCCAGATATTAACTTCCCAATATTTGATATAACGGAAAACAAAGATAACTATAAAAAAATTAATGAATACGTAAAAAAATATAAAATTAATGCACGTGAGGTAGGTCTCCCTTTGATATTTGTAAATGATAAATATCTAATGGGCTGGAATGATGATAACAAAAAATCCTTCTTACAAATGTTAGATGAAGAGTAAATATTTACGAATACTGGCAAACGGTTTGAACTTTTGGCATTCTTAGGCGGGATTCGACACCGAACGAAGTTGTTCTTAATGACGAGCGGTGTTAGCGAGGAATTTTAGAACTGCTGGTTCGTTGCCGAATTGTGGTAATCGGCATATAGATTTGGCATTCCCAACGGGATTCGAACCCGTGTTGCAAGAATGAGAATCTTGAGTCCTAGACCTCTAGACGATGGGAACAACAAATCAAAGGATAGAGAAAAAAAACTAAATTTGCAAGTCAATTTTTTAGCTAAGCGATTTTTTTAAATCATAAGGGTAATCTTCGCTCCAAAAATCAATATTCATAAGCTCTAAAATTTTTTCAATATCGTTAAGAAGTGCCAGTATTTGTTTTGAAATTACCTCAATATTTTCTGTTGGCACTCTGAAATATTCAAGAAGCTTTTCTTTTTCAATATCTCCAAACTCTCCAACATCAATTTTTACATCTTTATTAAAAAGTTCTAACTCTGTATTATGTGGATTTGGGTCATTTTTTACAACAAACCTTGTATCACTGTCCTCTGCTATAAATTCAAGAGTTGCTTTTTTTACCAAATTTATATTACGAAGTATATCCATAAAATGCACCATCTCCTCAGATGATATATAAGTGTTAAGATTAGGATTTTCTATAACTGACCTGAATTCATCTATAAGTGAAGAAATATTTTTGTATATGAAAAAGCCAAGCATCTTTCTTTCCATAAAAAAACGTTCCAATCTTCCAATATCCAAATCAAATAGGGTATCCAATTTTGCATCAGTTATAATAATAGTATTTTTTTCTGTTGGATAAAACCAAGCATAGAAATATTTCAAAATACCAAAGAATGATTTTTCAATATGATATTTTATATAAGTATTGATTCTTGCCCTTAACTTTCGTTCAGTGAAATTTTTAACAAGCTCGTATGATATGAATACAAAAGGAACACTTATCAATCCAGATGATATGTTAAGGACTAAATTTTGCACATCTGGGTTAAGAGTAAACCTTTCCACAAAAAATATCACAATACCAGTTAATACACAAATGACGTATGGAAGCAATCTCAATATAAGTTTTTGCATAACAACCTCCTTTACAAATATAGTAAAAGAAAATTGTAAATATGCTATAAGTATAAAGTCATACTAACTTTTTTTATGAAAAAATATACTGTGAATCAAGATTAAACCTACACCAACACAGATAAATACATCCGCAAAATTAAATGCAGGCCAATGATATGTGCCAATATGGAAATCCAAGAAATCAATAACTGCACCATAACGGATTCTATCAATAATATTACCTAATGCCCCAGCAATAATAAGGATAAGAGATAAACGTATAAAATCATTTCTTTCTTTTTTCAAAACTCTTAAAAGATATATTACAATTAACAAAGCAAAAACCACCAATCCCCAACGAACAAGTTGTGAATTTGATGAAAGCATAGAAAAACTAATACCCTTATTCCAAACTAAAAATATATCAAAGAAAGGAGATACAGTTTTTATTAAATATGACGAAGGATATAAGTATTTGTAATCACCATAAAATTCCAATGGGAAAATAGATGTATCACACATATAAAGTATGTAAGTTTTTGTTATAAAATCAATCGCTATAAAAAATAGTATTAATAAAGTTGTTCCCCAAAATTTTTTCATAATCTCTCTCCTTTATTTTTTATCCTTATAAGGATTTTTGCTTGTTCTAGTTTTAAGTCTTATTACAATTTTATCAAATCCAAATTCCTCACCTAATGAATTTATAAGATAACGCTTATAATTATCAGGAAGAATGGACGCCCCACCAACAAACAAAGTAAATGTAGGGGGCTTTACCGCACTTTGAGTAATATATTTAATACTCATAGGGCGTTTAAGTCGTGAAAGAGGTGGCGGATTTTTAATAACAACTCTTTCCAACCATTTGTTAAGTTTACCAGTAGAAATTCGTAAATTTCTTAAATCATAAACCTCAAATGCTTCCTTCATCATTTCTTTTACACCAACAGATTTTAATGCAGAAACACAAACAAGAGGTATATTTTTTACCTGAGCAAATGATTCTTCCAACTTATCCTTTATTTGGGTAAGAGTGTATTTTTTATCCTTAATCAAATCCCATTTATTAAGGACGAAGATAAGACCTTTACCCTCATTCACAGCAACATTTGCGATAATTAAATCTTGTTTATCAAGTCCAAGACTTGCATCAATAACAATTATACAAACATCAGAATTTTTAATTGCCTCAATTGAACGGGCAGTAGATAATTTCTCCAATCCTTCATACACTTTTGACCGCTTTCTAAGCCCAGCTGTGTCAATAAGCTTTACATCACGACCTCTATATACAAAATCAGTATCAATAGAGTCCCTAGTAATACCAGCTTCATCCCCGACAAGAACCCTTTCTTCACCAAGAAGAGTATTTACCAAGGTTGACTTACCAACATTCGGACGCCCTATAATAGAAATTCTTACACTTAAATCAATAGGAGTTTCATCTTGCGAACTTTCAACAATTTCAATAATGTCTTTCAGCTCGTCATCATTTAAACCTTCTTCCTCTGTATCAACAATATTATCCGATTCTATTTTTTTAATTTGCGATTCTAATTTATCAATAAGGGAGATAATACCTTGACCATGTTCTGCTGACAAAGGTAAGGCATCACCAAAACCAAGTTTATAAAATTCCCCAAGGTTATTTCTAAAATTATTAATATTTTCCGCTTTGTTAGCAATAAGTATTACAGGCTTATTATGTTTTTTGACAACATTTGCAAAATAAATATCCTCAGGAAGTACTGATGCCTTTGCATCAATCATAAAAAGAATAAAATCTGCGGATTTTATAGCTTCAATAGTTTTACTTGTCATTCTTCCAGCAATAGAATTTTTATCCGCCTTTTCAAGACCTGCGGTATCAAGCAAAGTAAACATAAAATTTTCGCTTACTTTTACAACATATTCCTTTACATCCCGAGTAGTACCCGCTGTATCATAAACTATTGCAACATTTTTTTTAACAAGTTTATTAAATAAAGTAGACTTTCCAACATTTGGTCTACCTATAATTGCAACTTTTATCATTTTATTCCCATCGCTTAAAACTTTTATTAAATAATAATAGTATAAAATGAAAAATAATACAATTATTAAATTATTTTTGTGGATTTAAAAATAAAATTATCATATAATAAATTTGTTAAACAATAAAAATAAGGAGAGTAAAATGGTTGCAAAAAAGAAAGTCGCAAAGACATCAAAAAAAACTACAACAACTTCTACTAAAAAAAAGCCTACTGTTAAAAAAGTAGAAATGAAAAAAACAACTTCTAAAAAACCAGTTGTAAATCCAGAAGTTGTTCAAACCGCAAAAAATTATTTCAAAACTGCGGAAAAGAAAGTAAAAAAAATCAATATTGAAAAATTCTTAACTGATGCTTTTTATATGCTATTACACCCAGTAAAATATTTCACATCAATCAAGGCAGATGGAAATTACGAAAATGCAATAGTAAAAGTTTTAATGTATGGACTTTTGACTGCTGGTATCAAAATAATATTTAATATTGCAAGTATTACACTTATCGGTGCAATTTCCGCAATAATTTTAATGCCAATATACGCATTGCTTATCACATTTGGTTTAGCAGGTATAATGTTATTCTTCTCATACCTTGCAAAGGGTGAAATGAACTTTGAAACATCAATGAAGGCGGTTGCATCATGTATATTTATGTATCCACTTGCATTCGTTGCATATCAAATTGCATTCAGCTACTATATACTATTCTTCTTCTCATTAGTAATAGATTTATATATAGTATTCCTACTTTACACAGCAACAACATCTTGCTTAAAAGGTGAAGAAAATCTTGCAAAGGTAATATTTGGAATATTTGCAGCATTTGTAATAATACTTCATTTTTCATCAAACGGAGCATTATATGTATCAAATAAAAATCCAAGAGTTGCTTTCAAACATCATCTAGGAAGACTTCACAGACAAACTGCAAATGAAATTTCACCAGTTATGAATGTAAAATAATGTTTAATTGATATAATAAATCCCTCTTTTCATAAGGGGGATTTTTTTTAAATATTTATGCTTGAATCTTTGCTTATTTTTATATAAAATCAAAAACATATTAAGTATTTAAAGGATTTTTTTATGGCAAATACACAAAACAATATGAATGGCGATTTTCTAAGAAAGCCTCCTTCAAGTGTGGAAGCGGAGCAAGCTCTTCTTTCCGCTATTATTACAAATAATAAGGCATTAGAAAAGGTATCTGAATTTTTACTTCCAAGTCATTTTGTTGAAACCTCCCATAAAAAAATTTATGAAGCTTGTGTAAAATTAATTGAAAAGGGACACCTAGCCGATATTATAACCCTTAAAAACTACCTTACCCAAAATGGTGAGTTAGAGGCAATAGGTGGCATTGACTATCTTGAAAGCCTTGCAAATAATGCGGTATCAATAATAAACGCTGCTGATTATGGAAAGCTTATATACGANTGTGCAATNAAACGTNATTTAATTGATATTGGAACNGANATNGTAAATACAGCNTTTGGTGGAAGTAGTGATAATGAGGATGAGNCCTCCGCCACAAACCAAATNCAAATAGCCGAACAAAAATTATATGANCTTGCAACCACNGGTTATTCCGAAGGCGGACTTCAAAATTTTGAGGATACTTTAAGAAGCTCCCTACACATAATTGAAAAGGCATACCAAAGCGATGGTTCTATNTCAGGTATGTCAACTGGTATTGANANNTTGGATAAAAAACTTGGTGGACTTCACCCATCTGATTTGATGATTGTTGCGGGTCGTCCAGGTATGGGAAAAACNGCATTTGCNGTNAANATNGCTTTNAATGTTGCAAACGAAGTTTTAAATAAACGTGGNCCAGAAAATTTACAGGGTCCAGTTGCCTTTTTCTCTTTGGAAATGTCGGCGGACCAACTTGCCTCCCGTATACTTTCATTTTCTGCGGANGTATCTGCCCATAAAATGAGGACNGGTCAAATAACCGAGGACGAATTTAACCGCATTGCNGAACATTCAAGGGCATTGGGAACNGTNCCAATATTTATTGACGATACCCCAGATTTATCCGTTTCCGCAATACGTACTCGTTGCCGAAGATTNAAAAGGGTAAGNGATANTNNATTATCNCTTATNGTTATTGACTATATCCAACTTCTTAATTCCCCAGGTGGAAAGAAAAATGATAANCGTGTTCAAGAAATTTCCGAAATGACAAGAGGNNTNAAAATCCTTGCAAAGGAATTGGANGTNCCTGTTATTGCACTTTCNCAACTTTCCCGTTCGGTGGAGGCAAGNGANGATAAAAAACCTNTACTTTCNGATTTACGTGAATCTGGTTCTATTGAACAAGATGCCGATGTTGTGCTATTCGTTTATCGTGAATCNTATTATTATGAAAGAAAGGAACCNGAAAACGAAAACAGTGAAGAATATTTATCATGGAAGGCAAAACTTGAACGCATAAAAAATATGGCAGAAATTATTGTCGCAAAACAACGTCATGGACCAACTGGCTCTGTTGATGTTGCNTTTGTCGGNGANTATTTCAAATTCGGTAATTTTTACGATGGNAAAAATCCAAACAGTTAGTTAAGGGAGAATATCTATTATGAAAAAATTTGTAATNGCATCATCAAACGAACATAAAATAGCAGAATTTAAAAAAATGCTTTCCCCTTTTAATATAAAGGTTGTTTCCTATAAAGAAGTTTTAAAGGACGATTTTGAGATAGAAGAAACAGGAAAAACATTNGCCGAAAATGCAANATTAAAGGCCGAAACTATCGCCTCAAAAACAAAACTTCCAACATTCGCTGATGACAGTGGNTTATGTATAAAGGCATTAAATGGTGAACCAGGGCTATTTTCCGCACGNTATGCAGAAAGTCTTGGNGGTTATGAAAANGCATTTGNAAAACTTAANGAACGATTAAATGGAAAGGACAAGNANGCATACTTCATTTGCACAATCGCCCTTGCTATTCCAAACGAAACTACACATATTTTTGAGGGAAGATGTAATGGNTTTATNGTTTTCCCAGCAAGAGGTGAATCTGGATTCGGTTATGACCCAATNTTTGTTCCAAACGGTATGGGNCGCACATTNGCAGAAATTTCAGATGTTGAAAAAAATTCTATNAGTCATAGAGCTTTCGCAATGGAAAAATTAGTAAAGTTTTTGGAGGACGAGGAAAAAAAGAAAGAAACAGAATCTAAATCCAAACCAAAAACAACCACTAAAAAAGAAGTAGTAGAGGAAAAAACNCCTANTACAACCANCACCGAACCACAAAAAGAGGAAGTGGTTAAAAAAGAAGCNACATCAAATAAAAAATCNAAAACAACAAATCCTATGGAAGAATTTATTGATGTTGATGTAAAACTAGATTCTAATGAAAACAACTAGCATTTATATCCATTATCCCTACTGCCTTTCAAAATGCCATTANTGTGATTTTGTAAGTTTCCCTTGTCATAAAGGTATGGAAGATTTGACCGATTTTTATTTAAAAGAATTGGAAATNTTTCATCATATAACAAGCAATAGGCAAATAAGCAGTATCTATTTTGGNGGTGGCACACCATCACTTATGNNNNCNGAAACCNTAAATAAAATTATGGAAAAAATTTCTACCCTTTGGGGAATAGAAAAGGGTATTGAAATCACGTTGGAGGCAAATCCNAAAACAATCACGATGGAGAAGTTGCGGGATTTAAAATCCGCTGGTATTAACCGTATGTCCCTTGGNATNCAATCACTAAACGATAATACGTTAAAGTTTCTTGGACGAATACATTCATCAACCGATGCTCTTCAAAGTCTTAATGATATAAGGAAATTTTTTGATAATGTTTCCGCCGATTTTATCTATGCTTACCCGAATCAAACATTAAAGGAATGGAAAGCGGAGCTTCAAAAAATAAAGGACTTAAACCTACCGCACCTTTCCCTTTACGAACTTATTGTGGAGGAAAATACCAAGCTTGCAAGTATGATAAAAAGAGGTGATTTTGCCCCTATTGATGAAGATATCGCCGTTGATATGTTCAACTTTACAAACGACTTTTTAAACGATTCCACCCCGCAATATGAAATTTCCAACTACGCTAAACCATCATTTGAAAGCAAACATAATATCAATTATTGGCAAGGTGGCGATTATATTGGAATTGGTCCCGCCGCCGCAAGCCGTATAAAAACCGATTCGTTTATAATAAATGAAAATCCGCCGACGATAACCGAGTGGAAAAATTTGATTACAAAGGGTAATCCATTCCAAACTTTCCTAAGCCAAAAGGAAAGGGCGGAGGAACTTATCATTATGGGACTTCGCCAAACAAAGGGACTTGATTTTAAAACCTTTGAAAGTGTGATAGAGGATTCGTTTTGGTATTTTGTGAATAAGAATATTGTGGAGGATTTGCAGAAACAAAACCTTCTTACCTTTGATGATGATAAAATAAAAGTATCAAGGGCAGGGCAACTACTCCTTGATACAATAATCTTTGAAATTATAAAGTAAATTACTTATTGTATTTTTCATTAAGTTCCGCCACTTTATCAGCAGAAATTTTTGTAAATACTGATTCTGGAATTGAAAATTTATGTCCCTTTCCAATAATAAACATTTCATATCCCACATTAAAAATCCACTCATTTTTTATGTCACAAATCTTTTTTAAATTATTATCATTATCATTCGGTATATTTAAATTTCTCAAAATCCTTTCAGCTGTATTCGGAATAATAGGTCTCGCAAGTATCATAAATATGCGGATAAGGTTCATTGCAAACACAAGAATTTCTCCTGCAACATCAGGCTCTGTTTTATAAACTGACCAAGGTGCAAGTTCATCAATATATTCATTTCCCAAAACCCAAATTGAACGAAGCTCACTCATCGCCTTTCTGTATTCCATATTTTGTAAATAGGTTGTATAGGTCGCAACCTTTTCCGATAAGGTTTTAATAACTTCGTTCTCTTTCTCGCTGTTCCTTGCATTATGCAAAACCTCAAGCCCAAATTTTGAATTATAAAATTTCAAAACCCTAAGTATGAAATTGCCAAGGACATCATTTAAATCCTTGTTGATTTCCTCTGCAAATCGTTCAAATGTAAAATCAGTATCATCAGTTTCAGGAGCATTTTTAATAAGCCAATAACGCCAATAGTCGGCCTCAAACTCCTCAATCGCTTGATCCGCAAAAATTCCACGATTCGCAGACTTTGAAAACTTTCCACCATTAAAGTTTAAATAGCTAAGCCCCTTTAACACATCAACCTTTTTGTAATTTTCATCTGCACCAATAAGAGTTGCAGGGAAAGTTATAGAATGAAAAGGCACATTGTCCTTTCCCATAAACTCAACATAGCGAACATCATCTGCCCCACCATCTAAACGCCACCATTCTTTATAGTCTTTGCCACGTTTTTCTGCCCATTCTTTTGTAATGGAAATATAGCCAATAGGAGCATCAAACCATACATAGAAAACTTTTCCTTCCATATTAGGGAATACATCAGTTGGCACAGGCACACCCCACTTTAAATCACGGGTAATACTTCTGTCCTCTAACCCTTCATCAAGCCATTTATTCGCGATTCCAATGGTAAGTTTATTCCAATCACGGGAATTTACCCAATTGCGAACTTTATCACTTAGTTTTGAAAGAGTTATGTAAAGGTGTTTAGTTTTCCTAAACTCCAAATCAGTTGCCCCACTTATTGCAGACCGAGGATTTATCAAATCCTTTGCATCCAAAACCTTTGTGCATTTTTCACATTGGTCGCCTCTTGCATTGTCTGCGCCACAATAAGGACAAGTTCCAATTACATACCTGTCTGGTAAAAACATATTGTCGGTAATGGAAAACATTTGCTCACTTTCACGCTCTTCTATATAACCGTTTTTGAAAAGCTCACGAGCGATTTGTTGAGTAGTTTCAATATTTTCCTTTGACGAAGTCCTTCCAAAATAATTAAATGAAAGGTTAAATTTTTCATAAATATCCTTATGAAGATTATGATACTTAGTTGTATAATCATAAACATCCATACCTTCCTTTTTCGCCCCAATTTCAGAAGGTGTTCCATGCTCATCAGTTCCACCAATATAAAGGACTTCATTGCCGATATAACGGTTGAATCTTGCATATACATCACTTGGAAGAAGACAACCCGCCAAATGTCCCAAATGAGGGATGCCATTAACATAAGGAAGTGCAGATGTAATAAGTATTCTTTCTTTTGCCATAATTTTTTTCCTAAATTTAGTTATTTAATAATAGGAATTTTACATAATTTATAAATTTTTGCAATGTTAAAGATAACTATTTCACAACTCTTGCAAATGTCGCAACAAAAATTCGCCTTGCACCAGCCGATTTTAAAACTTTTGCACATTCATTTATTGTCGCACCAGTAGTGAACACATCATCAATAATAAGTATATTTTTACCCTTTATTTTAAAAGGATTTTTAACGGCAAACGCACCGCTTACATTCAATTTTCTATCTTGAACGGAAAGATGTCCTTGTGATTCTTTAAACGAAGTCCTTATCAAAGTATTAAATAAAGCGGGCTTTCCAGTAATAGATGAAATAACACTGACAAGCAACGCTGACTGATTATATTTTCTTTTAAGCATTCGTTTAAGATGTATAGGAACAGGCACAATAAAATCAACTTTTTCTATAAATGGAGAAACCGTAGATGCCATCATACGTCCCATAATTTTTGCATAGTTAGTTTTATCAGCATGCTTAAACGGAAGAATGATTTTCTTTGATGCATCATTATAATGAACAACACTTACACATTTATCAAACTTAGGTTTAGATTTTAAACACCGCGGACAAACATATAATTTATTTTTCCCACTTTCAGGAAACTTTATTTCAAACGGATAGCCACAATATGCACATTTTGGATCAGATATAAATTCAATTTCATTAAGACATTCAAAACAAATACCATCATTATTTTCAATGAATGTTTTACATATAATACATTGAGCAGGAAAAATAAAATTAACAATTTTATTGAAAACTTTTTTAAAGAAAGACACTTGCTACCATCTCATTAAATTGTATTCTTGAACATTTTCTTCTTCACCGAAAGGATCATAACTTTTTGCAACTTTTAATTTATCAAATGTATCATTACTTACAACCCTAAACGAAAAAGAATCTACATCACGATTCGTAAGCACAGGATAAATCTGTCTGTCGGAAATACCAGAATTTCTTAAAATATTACTTACAATAGCAAGCCTTCTTGCAGCAAGCTTTTTTGCATTTGCATCATTCATAACCTTTTCAGAAATAGCAATTTGTATAGAATTAGTAGGTTGATCTGTTGCAATTTGAGCAAATGAACGAATAATATTTACACTTTCACCACTTATAGCACTACTATCAGGATTAAATTCTAACTTCATTTGTAAAACTTCATGATTACCAACTTTTAAAGGTCCACTTGGCAAATCCGAAGACTTTCTTACATTTTGAAATTTTTCTTTAATCTCATTTACATTTACAGGTCCGACATTACCAGCCAATGCATCACCAACATTTTTTTCATCGGCAAAGTCGGCATCTTCTGCATATTCTTCATCATACTCTTCTGCTTCTTCATAAAATTCATCTTCGTCATCATAATATTCAACAGGAGATAAATATTGATTATCAGAAATATAAGTATGATATAAATCTTTCTTTAAATTTTTAGGATTTACAGAAGCAACAACCTTTTCATTTTCCTTTTTATTTGATTTAGATATAACAGATTTATCTTTTTTTTCAGGTTTAATAGCAGAAAAAGCCTTCACAAAAGGATTCTTTTCTTGCCCAAAAGTAATATCACTTTGTTTTTGAGAAGAATTTGCCGATACCTCAACAGAATTATTTAATCTTTTTTTAAAGTTGCTGTTATTTGATGAAATATTTGAAACAGAAACACCAAATGGATTATCATCAACTTTTGCAACATCTTCTTCTAAGTCAAAGTAATCATCATCATTTAAAGGAGTAGGAGCAACAATTCTTTGAGCAGGTATAGAAACAGGATTTTTCTTTTCCGATACTGATACTAAAACTTCCTCCCCTTCATTAACTCTTACATCAGGGAAACTGTCAATACTTACAGGAGNANGTNTTTCANNNNTCNCTAATTTATTANCAGAAGGGATTTCTTTCTTTTGNACCTTAACAGCCACAGGAGTCTCTTTNACNTTTTCANCCTTAGAAACCNTTATTTCAACAGGAGTAGGTGNAGGANCNGGTGCTTCAACATCNGAAATATCCTCANCNTCAACATNATCAAAGAAAGAATCATNNGTATCATTNAAAGCCACATCTTGATATTCAATAATATCATTATCGGATGGAAGAAAAGCGGAATTAGGAGATTCCATAACAATATCATTGATAGTTGCGACATTGGAAGAATTAGAAAAATCTGAGGACTCATTTNTTNATAATAAGCCCTCAGACCTCCTTGAATAAAGGGCAGATACACCTATCACACCAATAAGTAATATCGGAAATAAGTAATATCTCTNNTGCATTCCTTTTCAACCCTTTCATCCTTCTCCAATTTNTGTTTTACTATTTATTTTTTTATATATCAAGTAAAATTTTTATAAAATTAAATTTTTAAAAATTCTTTNAAAAAAAAGCCAATAAAATGATTCATAAAAAAACACTTTAAAAATAAAAAAAACAATAGTAAAATCATAACACTATGAAAATAAAAAGATTATATAACATATCAATAATAGAAAAATACATTTCAAAACAAATATTATTTGGTCTTTTGATAGTATCTGCAATTTTGCTTGGTATTGCGTGGTTTTCNCAAATAATAAGACTACTTTCATATTTGGTAAATAATAACCTTTCTATGTGGANATTTTTAAAAATGACCTCTCTTTTATTACCAGATTTAGTTNCTATTATTTTACCAATTGCCNTATTTGCAGTTGTTCTTTTTGTNTATAACCGACTTATTTCGGATAAGGAATTGATTATTATGGAAGCGGTCGGAATGAATGTTAAACAACTTGCAAAGCCAGCATTGTATATAGCTGTGTGTATGACAATCTTTTTATATTTTCTCACATTAAGACTTGGNCCTATTTATGCAAGGAAATATAAAACTTTTGCATACGAGGTCCGAAATGATTTGTCCGCCCTTCTTATAAAGGAAGGTGAGTTTAATCAATTAACATCTGGACTTACTATCTATGTGAAAAATTCAAGAAATAATGTTTTAACAGATATTTTNATTAACGACCAAAGAACTCCTAACAGAATAAGAACTATTTTAGCAGAGCAGGGCATAGTCCGCACATCAAAAAATAATATCACACTAACACTTGAAAACGGAAGNATACAGGAAAAGATGAAGGGAAAATATTCGGTTGGAAATTTTGAAAGTTATACCGCTGATTTAGGTGTGATTACGACAAGTTCGCAAAGAAATTTAAAGGCAAGTGANCTTGGNAATTTTGAACTTATTTTCGCCCGTGAACTTGGTTATGCTGATAAAAAGACTTATCCTAAATATCTAGTGGAACTTCATAAACGATTAATAATGCCACTTTATAATATAATATTTACTTTGATTGCACTTATTGCNGTTTTTAAATCACCACTTAATAAACGAAGTGAAAATAAAAATATGATATTTGCNGTNGCAGGTATGGTCACCATTCAAATGGGCTATATATCTATATTTAANTTTTTAAGAATAAAAATGAATTTGTATCCAATTGTTTATTTATTAACAATCNCGATAATATATGTTTTATTCAAAATACTTTATTCTGAAAAAACAATAAAATTAAAAAGACGTAAGAAAGCATAATCCGATGAAATCTCTATTAATATCTATTTTATTTACTTTCTTATTTTCTATAAATGTTTTTGCCGATACANAAAAACAGGATACTTTCGTTGAAACAGAAGAAATTATCTATGATAAAAANACAGGAATTTTTACCTCTGTTGGTTATACAGATATTGATTANAATGAAAATAAATTNAAAACAAAAACTTTGGAATTTGATACAAACACAAATGAAATAATTGCAAAAGGTGATATTGATGTAAATAACAAAGATGGTAAAATGACAACCGAAGATATGGTTATAAATACAAAAAGTGAAAATGCTACCATCGGAAAAACAGATATGTCATTTGGTGAAAATTCTTATGTGTCTTCTAAAAGTGCAGAAATGATTACCAAGGATAAAATCATTTTACACGATGTTGAATATACAGCTTGTAAAGAAGGATTAAGTGGTTGTGGCAACAGTCCAACCTGGAAAATTGGCGCAAAAAAAATTAAACATGATACNCAGGATAATTCCTTAACATACAGCAATGCTTTACTATACTTGTTTGATGTCCCAATATTTTATTTGCCATATCTTGTAAGCTATACACCACAAGTAAAAAATAAANCAGGATTTTTATTNCCATCATTTGGAACATCATCAAATTTAGGTTATGTNGCACAANTNCCATTNTTCNTAAAAATAAATCCATATAATGATATGACNATTACNCCTATGTTNACATCANATAAGGGAACNTTGTTTATAACAGAATACAGAACAAATCAAGANANCTTTCAAAGNANAACAAATGCAAGCTTTAANNCAAAATATGANGANGACGAAGANAAACGTTGGTATTTNAAAACAAAGAATTACTTTGAAATAAATGATGTTTGGCGTGGTATNGCGAATATAGAAAGNGCATCTGATAATACATATCTAAGACTTTACGATTTCAATTCTGACCCTTGGCTTTCCTCCCAAATNGGTATAGAAGGTTCTTATAACAGAAGTTATTTAACAGCAAACACCTATTTTTANCAAGATTTGCGTNATTTANNAAANNGNTATACNCCAAAGGTTTTACCTATTATTGATTANAGAAGAGTATCAGAGCCAAATTCNCATGGTGGATATTGGGATTTAAACTTAAATACCGCTCATATAATAAAGGATTATAAGAATNCAGGTGTAAAAGATGAAACAAATTTCCGAACATCATCTATTATAAAATATATCCAACCTTTCAAAACAAGTGGCGGACATTTGTTTGACTTAACCCTCGGTGCCAGAGGTGATTTATATGTCCTTGATGANATTCATAACACAGATGATATTACAGGAATNGCATATTATTCGGGAACAAAAACTCGTGGTGAAGTAAGTGCAGATTTAATGTGGAAATACCCTTTGTATCGCTCCTATGGTAATCGCACAGAAATTTTACAACCAGTTGTGCAATTTATAACGTCTAATAAACAAAGTGGAGATCCAGAAATCCCTAATATGGATAGTAAATATATGGAGTTAGAGGTGGAAAATCTTTTCTCCTCTGACCGATTCTCTGGCTATGACGTATTTGAATCTGGAACAAGAGTTAATTATGGATTAAACTTTATCCAACATTATGATAACAATCAAAAACTTTCTTTATTCATAGGACAAAACTTTAACATTGATGTNCCTGATGACATATACCTTGAAAACAGCGGACTTAAAAATGATAGNGGATTATCAGATATAGTTGCAGATATATCTTATTCTCCATCNNNTTTTTTCANNCTTCAATATAAAACAAGAATGTCCAATAACAATTTCCGTATTCACAGAAATGATGTCAATCTGTATATCGGACCAAAGGCATTAAATTTAACAGTTAATTATGTTTATTTAAGAAATATGTTTATAGAAGATGATTTACCAGTCAGAAAGGACGAAATAAACGCCTATCTCTCCTCACAACTTACAAACAATTGGCGTATTTTTGCAGGAAACAGATACGATTTGTATGAAAATAGGGATATAAACATTATTGGTGGAGTAGTTTACGAAAATGATTGCTTTAAATTTGGATTAAATGTTATAAATGAATTTACAAGGGATAAGGATTATGTCGGTGATAAGGCTGTATATTTCAGCTTAACATTTAAAACATTGGGAACTGTGTCATCAAGTTTCGGACTTGGTCCAGCAGGTTAAAAAGGAGAGGGAAAAATGTATTATAAATTATTATTTGTTTTAATATTTTGTATATCAAATATAACATTTGCAAATAATGTCCGTATAAAGGCTATTGTNGGCGATGATATAATAACTTCCTATGATGTAGAGCAACGAAAAAAACTTGCANCTTCACTTCTTAATCACAGCAATATTAAAATGTCGGATAAGGATATTGAAAAAAATGTTTTAACAGAAATGATTGACGATAAAATAAAAATATCAGAAGCAAGAAAGTATAATATATCTGCTACACCCGAAGAAATTGAAACTGCAAAATCACATATGGCACAGTTTTTAAAACTTGGTCCAAATGGATATAAGGATGTTTTAGATAATCTAAATGTTTCCGAAGATGTTTTAAACGAACAAATAAGAGGAGATATAATCTGGTCAAAATTTACTATGCAAGTATTAAGAGGTTATATCAAAATTCAAGACAGCGAAGTTGATAACTTTATTGAAAGTTCCTCTCCTAAAAGTGGCTTTGAATTTACAATTATTCCACTTGTTTTAAAAAAGAATACAGATATTTCAAAAATCAAAAATATAAAAGATTGTTCCGAATTTGAAAAATTTGCAACCGAAAATGGTGATACAGGAAGTGGCTTCAAAATGAATATAGTCGATTCGCAAATGCAAGAATCTTTGTATAACCTTACGAAAAATGCCCCACTTTTAACCCCACTTGATGCTATAAATTTAAATGGTGCAGAAACAATATTTTTTATATGTGATAAGAAAACTTTCAAACCATCTGTTTCAAATGAGGAAAAAGAAAAAATTAAATATATGATTTTCCAAAACAAACTTGATGCCTACGCAAACAAGTATTTTGAAAAGATAAAGGCAACTACTATTATTGATATAAAGGATTAAAAATGAATATAGAATTTACATACACACAAAAGGATTTTAAGGATTTAATAAAAATCGCAAAAAACAATCCTTACTTTTGTAAAATTTTAAAAAAACAATTAATAAATGTTAAAACTATTTTATTTGTCAGTATAGTTTTGATGTTTATAAACTATTCAAATATTAAGAGTCATTCTCTTCTTGGTATTGCTATTTTATGTAGTGGTATAATTTTATATACATTTATTATGTTTTTCATATTTTATCTCCTTTACAAAAAAGATGTATTTTCTGTATCTTCAAAAAGGTTATATAGAGTTTATAAATATAAAGGCAAAACTCCTGAACATATAGAATTAAAGAATGATTATCTTGTCTATACAACCAACAATGCAACAACAAAAATTTATTATAAAGATTTAAAAGATGTATATAATGAAGAGGATACTATTCTAGCCTATTGGTGGAAAGATGCCTATATCCTTATCCCGAAAAGAGTTTTAAAATCACAAAAGGAAATAGATAAAGTTTTATCATTATTAAAAAGTGGAAAAAATTAAAATGGCAACAGATAAAGAATACATAAACTTTATCTTAGAACAATTATCAGAATTGGATAATATAACCCATATAAAAATGATGAGCGAATATATTATTTATTTCAGGGGTAAAATTGCTGCCTATGTTTGTGATGATAGATTCCTTGTAAAGCCAGTTGATGCCGCAAAAAAACTGCTCCCTGATGCGATTATGGAACCTCCATATATTGGTGCAAAGGATATGATTTTGGTTGATAATATAGAGGACAAAGAATTTCTAACAAATCTTTTTATTGCAATGTATCCCGAACTTCCCGAAAGAAAAAAGAAAGTGAAAAAGAAGTAAATTACTTTTGCTCATAAATCTTTTTTATAATCTTATCCAAATACTTTCCAGAATTTTCCCTAAATGGAGTAAAATTAAGATAATAAAAATATAAACTCCTAAATGGATGAGCACATATACTGTTCCAAGGTTTTTCCTTATTTGAATAATGAACTATGGCAGGATCATTTTTGTAATAAATGTTCTTTACTTTGCTTTCCGATTCGGATTTTGAATATTCTACAACATTAAGAGTATAAAAACACTCCTGTGCATTATATCCAATATTAAGGAATTTTGTTTTATCCTTAAATAAATAATTCATAACATCTTGATCATTAAGGACCAAATCATTACGAAGCTTTTTTGTAGCCTTAAATAACTTATCTGTAATATTTTCCTTTTGCCATTTTTTTAGATTAATAAGTAATACACCAGCATTAAAATACCTGCCTATCTTATACTTTTCTTTAAATTTTATAATGGATAAAGTTTCATTATAAGATGGATTATAGGAATAAAATTCTTTAAGTGAAGATGTTGAACCTATATACGCATCTTCCACTGCACCAACATAATTATCCCCTAAATCAGTATTGTATAACTCCCTCAATGGCTTTCTTACAACAATATCACAATCAAGATATAAACATTTTTTAAGCTCTGGTTTTAAGATTGGAATCAAATACCTTGCATAGGTTGCCTTTGATATATAATCAGCATTATCAGAAATATCAAACTTATCAAATAACTCGTTTTCAACCTTTAAAAATTTAATATTGCATTTAGATATAGAGGTTAAACTTTCAATATTCTTTTTATTCAAATCCGAAATTCCACAATCTAGGATATAAAAGTTAAACCTGTCTTTATTAGGAGAGTTCTTTAAAATAGAAGCAATCGCAACACACAAAGGCTCCGCATAATTATCATCACTTGCAAAAACTACATTCATTTCTTGGGGAAAATATTTACTTGCAAATGGCAAAATCTCACTTTTAGATATTTTATCAACTAACTCTCTTCCAAATTTAGGAGAATAGTTGATAACATTTTTTAAAAAATAATTTGATAAAGTATAAGATATTTCATTACAAATATAAAACTTATCCTTCCAATTATGGCGACGCACAAAATCAACCACATTTTTAAACGCAATAAATTCACCATAGGAATATATAACATTTTCCTTGTGAAATTTATCAATCAAACTGTTTAATACAACAAAATAATTGTATAAACGCTCTTCCAAAAAATAAATTGATTTTGCTTTCATAAGGTATAAGTGAACAAAAACAAAATCCTCATGCGTTTTTAATTCATCACAAAATTTTATTCCATTTACTTCAATAATAGACCGCTTAAATATATGTCCCCAAAGTGATTTAAACGAATATTTGTTAACAAATAAGTCAACCTCACTTTTGCCTCTTTTACATAAATGTGTTCCAAAAGCAAAATCTTCTCTGGATTTAACCAAAAAATTATTATTATAATTTGGAAGACATTCAACTATATCAACATCATATTTCAATATAGTTTTAAACATCTTTTCTACACAATTTAGTTCAAATGAGTCATCAGCATCACACCACATAATATAGTCCGCAGTTGAGGCATCAAGTCCCTTTTGCCTTGTATAACCGACCCCCATATTTTTATCATTTTTTAAAACTTTAATCCTGCAATCAGTTTTTGCATATTCTTTTAAAATATATAAGGAGGAATCATCAGAAGCATCATCAACACAAATAATTTCAATATTTTTATATGTCTGACTGATAAGACTATCTAAACACCGAGATAAATATTGTTCCTTATTATACACAGGCACAATAATTGAAACAATATGAGAAGAATCTTTAATTGTTTTATAAGCTTTTTTTAATTCTTTGTATTTTCTTTCCACCAATAAAGAAATTCCCCTGCTTGGATAGTTTTCCATATCGCAATCAATAACAGCTTGTCTTAAAGTTTCTGAAACTTTTTTAGATGATTTTATAACATTACTATATAGATAGAAAAAATTTTCTAATAAAGTAATAATTACAGATTTGCATTCTTCCCAACAACTATTATCAACAAATAATTTATGAAGCAAATACATATTTTTGATTTCAGTCAAATCATTTAATGTTTTTGCCTTTCTTTTTTCCATACTAGCAGTCAAAGAATTTTCTGTTTTCCTATAATTATAAAATTTTTCAGTTATATTATAAAATTTGTGAACATATAATAAATAAGTAAAATTAAAAATAAACTCTTCATTAACTTTGTTATTTGGAAATTCAATATTATATTTATCAATTATTGATTTTTTGTAAAGTTTGTTCCATACAGATATATTATAATAGAAATCTTTAAAATATTTATTTTTATCCATAACATATTTGCCATCATCTAAGGCAAAGTTATTAAAAAATCGTCTGGCATAAGCAGCATTATGTGTGCCTCTGTCATTTATTACATTAAAACCCCAACAAACCAAATCAACATCATCAGTCATTTTTGAAATAGCAACTTCATAAGTCTCAGGAAAAATCCAATCATCACTGTCAACAAAAGTTATATATTCAGATTTACAAGTCTTGATTGCAACATTCCTCGCAATGGCAACACCTTCATTCTTCTTATCAATAATCCTTATACGATTATCTTTTTTCGCATACTCCTCTAATACAGAAAGAGTCCCATCAGTAGATCCATCATTCACACATATAATTTCAAGATTTTTATAGGTCTGATTTATAACACTATCCAAACAGTAAGATATATACTTTTCTACATTATAGCATGGGATAATAACAGATATTGATTTCTTTAACATAAAAACCTCATTCTTTATCAAAAACATTTTTTAAATGTTGAAAAAATTCAATTTGAAGGTTATATGCGGAATTGGAAATTTCTTTATATTTAACAGATAAAGCTTCTAACCTTTTTTCAAAATCATTAATAGATTTAGGACTAATCATAGATTCCATCTCCAACATTTGAGAAAGTTTTTCATTTTCTTTATCACTTTTTAACATAAATTTAACAAATGAGTCATTAAGTTTTTCTAATTCATCAAATATTTTTGAATTATAAAGCGAATCATCTAAAAATTCAATATTTTCATTATTAAAAACTTCTGGGATAATATTGTCGTAAAAAATTATATCATCATTACTTTTTTTTAACATATTAAAACCTTATAATTTTTTTAATATCGCACCAATACTTCCGAAATTATCAACATTTCTTACTTCAAAAGTATTACTAAATAAACCTTCAACATCAGCACTACCAGCCGCACCATTTGAGCAAACACAATAATTTCCACCAGAACGAGTTTGATAAGAACAAGAAGCATCATTTCCGATTTTTGTAGTGAACACCATTTTCCTACCATTTTGATTCAAAGTAAATTTTGGAGAACCATTGTTGTATTCGTATGTATATGTTGAATACTTTTGAACATAAAACACATAAAATTCAACACCTCCATTTCCACCAGAGGCAGATACAGTTCCAGAATATTTTCGGAAACCCTCAGTATAAGAAAATGAACAACTTTTATTATTCCCATTTGCACCACGAATAGAAATTCTATACCACCCAGGCATTAATGCTCCACTTGTAGAAGCAGTTCCATTTTTAAATATTATATTATCGGAAGCTTTTGTTTTAGGATCAAAACAATCCGCAGACGATCTTGCCTCAGGATTTGATTGCAAACCATTTGGGCAAGGCTTACAAGAATAAAGGGCATTTGCTTTTACACTCATTCCCATTACAGAAAAAAGCCAAAAGAAAATTTTTCTAAGTATTGTGTGTTTTTTTATAAAGTTCCATAGTTTTACTTTCATTTTTATTCCCTCTTAATTTACTGTTCAAAAAAAACGTTCCTTTTTTTTGAACAATATTCCTAGGAAGAAATATATTGATTTTATGAATAATTTTTTATATAATTAAGTATCAAATTTAAGGAACATTTAATTTAAACATTTATAAAGAATTATCCTAAAATATTTTAATGAATATCCACAAATGCCTAAAAATAACCATCCCCACAAAGATGCTGAGCGAATTGGATTTGAAATCCACTGACAAATATTTTGAATGTAATGAAAAATTGGTTGCGGGAAGTGGATTTGAAACCGAATAAAAGGAAATCTTAATGACGAGCGGGGTTAGCGAGGAATTTAGATTGAGTTATGAGATTACAAATCAGAAGTAAACGAGAATTTTTTTGGTTGCGGGAAGTGGATTTGAACCACTGACCTCAAGGTTATGAGCCTTGCGAGCTACCAGACTGCTCTATCCCGCGATTTAAAAGATAGAGCTATATTACCCCTTTTATTTGAAAAATCAAGTATTTTATGAAAAATTATAGATAATCGTTTAAAATATCCAAAACAACCTCCGCCCCTATATCAGACGGAGCCTTCTTCTGTGTAATCTTTTTCTTCATATTTTCAAGGTTTTTTATCACATTTTCCCTATACTTCTTATTATTAACTGCTTTTATAATTTCCTTACTTAAATTCTCCACATTACATTCATTTTGAATAAATTCAGGCACAATTTCCCTCTCCATAATGATATTAGGAAGCGATACATTTTTTATTTTTACAAGATGTTTCGCAATCATATATGAAAGATTTGAAAGCTTGTATGCTACAATAACAGGAGTTCCCGTTATCGCAATCTCCAATACTGCCGTTCCAGATATAGAAAGCACAGCCTCACTTGCAACAAACGCATCATACCTGTCGGATTTAGTTTTTATAATCAAAGGTTTTATTTTCCAACTTTTTACCTCCTCCATCAAAAAATCATACGATGTAGAAGTCGCAGGAATAACAACCTTTAAATTTTTAAGTTTCAAAGAAAGCTTTTCCACAATTTGCCTATATACAGGCAATAAACGTTTTGCAATTTGCACCCGTGAGCCAGGAAGCATTGTGATAATCTTATCAGTCGCCTTTAATTTGTATTTTTTTATAAAACGAGCTTTATTTCCAACAACATTTTTAATTGCAGTATGTCCCACCGCAAAGGTCCTAAGCCCATATTTTGTAAAGTAAGGAACCTCAAAATCAAAAAAACAAAGAAGATAATCATAAAGCTTTGCAACCCTTTGTGCACGCTTTTCCTTCCACGCCCAAACTTGCGGTGCAACATAGTGAAGAGCCTTTATATTAGGAAGAGTTTTCCGAACCTTTTTTATCACCCTCATATTAAATCCAGGAGAATCAATGGTAATTACCAAATCAGGATTTACTTCAATGATTTTATTAACAACTTCGCGGATTCGCGCCTTTATAATTTTAAGATTTTTTAATACCTCAAAAATCCCCATAACTGCAATATCTTTTATATTAAAAAGAGAATGAAATCCCTTTATTTTTTGCATCTCTTTGCCACCCACACCAAAAAAGACAACATCTTTATCCTCTTTGATAATAGATTGCATCAAGTCTGCACCTAAAATATCACCAGACACTTCCCCCGCAATTATAAAGATTTTTTTAGTCAAAATTTATTTCCTTAATTTTAAAATGCGAGCCTTATCTCGCTCCCATTCTCTGGCTTTTATAGTTTCCCTTTTATCAACCTCTTTTTTACCCAAACCAACACCGATAAGAAGTTTAGCAAGCCCACGTTCATTAAAGTAAAGTTTAAGTGGAACGATAGTAGCCCCTTTTCGTGAATAAACACCGATAAGATATTTTATTTGCGTCTTATTAAGAAGAAGAGGGCGAGGACGCTTTTCATCATGCGGACCAAATGGATTTTCAGACGCATACCGCCCAATTGTGATATTGTTTATAATAAAGCCATTTGTAATAGTAGGAGTTGCATACCCGTCTGTAATATTTGCCTGTCCAAGACGAAGACTTTTCACTTCATCACCATTAAGGGCAAGCCCTGCTTCAAAAGTATCAGTTATAGTATAGTTAAAATGAGCCTTTCTATTTTCAGCAATAAGTCCTCTGTTTGTAAGACGTGGTTTCGCAGTTATGACCATATATACTCCTTTTTATTTACACGATTCTTCTATCACCATTTCCACAGGTGATTTATCTCTTTCTATTTTTATTTTAGGAAGAGCAAATTTAAAATTAAAAGTTTCATCATCGTCTTCATCTTTATCCACATTAAATTCTGGAATATCCATTTTAAAATCAATATTGTATTTTCCAGCTAAGGTTTTGAAAACATTATTATCTTCATCTGCATAGAATTTAGCAGCAGTTTTCAAATCCTCTTTTTTGAAATTACATACAACTTTTTTATCCCCAGAAATTTCTTCTGTTTGACATTTGCCATCAACAAATCCAACAATAGTTCTGTTTGAAGATTTAAAAGATTTACAATCAATAAGAGCTTTTTGATAATCATTAAGTTCTTTATCAAATTTATCAGAATCAAAAGAAATGTTAAATGATGTTTGAATATCCCTTTTCTTTTCATTTTCTTTTTGATTAGAAAATAACACTTCCTTTTTAGAAACATTATTTGAAATAGTATCTTTTTCAACAGGTTTTACCTCCTCCTCCTTTTCGGATTCGGAATTTGCATCATTTGCATTTGAACAAGATGTAAAAGATAGAACAGCCAACATTAAAAATAAAAATTTTTTTATACTCATTATATTTCTCCTTATTTATTTTTTAACTCAATACCTAAATTATACACATCTTTTTTTGAAATATCAAATATCTTTGCAATAAAATCACTTGCCTCCTTTAATGGCATATATTGAAGTAGTTGGCATAACGAAGATTTTACTTTTCCCATATCCACATTTTCTTTTTCTTTATTTGGAGATATTACACCAACAATTTCACCTTTTATACCGTTTTGTTTGAAATAATTCAAAAGTTCACCCGCACTTGCAACCTTAACTTCCTCATATATTTTTGATATTTCACGAACTATTGCAATTTGCCTATTCCCAAAAATATTATCAAGCACATTTAAAGTATCAATAAGACGATTCGCAGTTTCAAAGAAAATCACCGACGCATTTTCACCCTTTATTTCATCAAAGAAAGAGATTCGTTCTTGATTTTTTGTTGGCACAAATCCAATAAACATAAATCTGTCGGTTGGCATTCCAGAAAGAACCAATGCTGATATAGTAGATGTTGCACCAGGTATCACAGTTATATAATATCCAGCCTCTCTTAAACTGCTTACAATTTTGTATCCAGGATCAGAAATAAGAGGCATTCCAGCATCAGATATAAGGGCGATGCTTAATCCCTCATCAATTTTTTCTTTTACCCAATTTATTTTTTCGGATTCGTTATAGTTATGAATACTTACCGTAGGGGTTTCAATCCCATATTTGAAAAGCAAAGTTTTTGAAACTCTTGTATCCTCACACGCAATTATATCTGCATTTTTAAGGGTGTCTACCGCCCGAAAGCTTATATCTTCCATATTACCGATAGGAGTCGCAACAACATAAAAACCAGATTTCAAGATATTTTTTTTAATATTTTTTGAAACTTTACTTGTCATATTTAAAACCTTGCATTATTATAATATAACTAAAATAATATTAACATATATAAAAGAAAAAGCGAGAGAATCTTGAAAAAATTTTTAAACATATCATTTCTATGTCTTGCAATGTTTGTTGCGGGCTGTAGCTCAACTAAGAAAACACCTAAATCAATAACAAAACCTAAAAAATTGGAAAGTATAAATATTATACAGCCACAACCTAAACCTCAACCACAACCTCAAACAATAACTGCTACAGTTAATACTCCTGTGCAAGAGGTTCAAAAGTTATTTGATTTTTCTGAAAATCAACAAACTCCTTCTTACCCATCATATAACCCAAGGGGTCAGAATACAATTTATTATGAAGAAAATATAGAAGAGCCTATACAACAACTTGCTGTTAATAATGAGGAGGAGGAAAAGGCAAGCAAATCCAAACGTTCAAATGATAATAATTTAAGAATGGCAGTAATACTTCCTTTAACTGGAAACGCATCATCCGTTGCAAATGATTTAAAAAATGCTGCAACAATGGCATTGTTTAACTTAAATTCTGATAATATCATTTTACAATTTTACGATTCCAAAGGGACATCAAGTGGTGCTCGTGAAGCTACACTCAAAGCAAACGAGGACAATGCTGATATAATAGTAGGTCCACTTTTCGCAGACGAAGTTGCCTCTGCTAAAAAGGTTGCAGATGCTCCAATAATTTCATTTACAACTGACCAATCTGTTTTATCAAAGAACGTTTTCTCAATCGGTTTCTTAATAGAACAACAAATAAAACGAATTGTTGAATACAGTATAGAAAATGGATACAAACGATTCGCAATAATTGTTCCTGATAATGAAACAGGAAACTTTATAATCAAAAATTTCAAAAAATATGCTTCTGATTTTGATGGTGAAGTTATTATAACAAGATCATATAAAAATAAAAAAGAGGATTTAATGAAATCGGTCAAAGATATTTCCGATTTTGATAACAGAAACAAAGAATATAAACAATATGTATCCGATGCAAAGGCAAGATTAAATTACCTTACTTCATTAAGCGGTTCTGCATATTCATCAGCTTATGATGACACACAATATTCCTCTACCGATGACGAAGTTGAATTTTTACAAAAGACCTTAGACGATTTATCTAAAAAAACGACCGTATCAAATCCAGATTATGATGCTATATTCATTTATGGTGATGATATAAATGATGTTATTATGATAGGTTCAAGCTTGATGTATTACGATGTTCATCCAGATAAAATAAAGTTTTTGGGAACATCTCAACTTGAAAATTCAAAAATTTATGGTGAAAGAGCTTTCAATAAAGCCTGGTATCCATCTGTATCAACAAAATACAATGGTAAATTTAACCAAGCATATAAAGAACATTTTGGAAGTGAACCAAATAAGATAGCATCTCTTGCCTATGATGCAGTATCTTTAATTGGTATGATTTCCAAGGATGGAGAAATAGAAACATCTGACATTTTAAATCCAAATGGTTGGACTGGTATAAATGGAATTTTCCGTTTTAATCGTAATGGAACCAGTGAACGTAATATGGATGTAAAACAAATCGTTGGTGGTGGTATCACAAAAACAAAGGTAATATCACCAGCCAATGTTAATTTTTTATATTAAAAGATAAAAAGGAGGGTATATGACTGTAAGGTTTTTATCCGATGAAGATATAATAAATATAGTCAGCGGAAGATGTGATGACCCATTTGCTTTTCTTGGCTTTCATAAACTTGAAAATAAAAAGAAAACCGCAGTCATAAGAACATTCCAACCTTTTGCACAACATATTGAATTAGTGGCAAAAAATATGCCTCTTGAAGTTCCTATGGAAAGAGTCCACCAAGACGGACTTTTTGAAATATTTGTTCCCGAGGATACTACCGATTACAAATTCTTAATAACTGATTTTGATGGCAAAGAAACCCTAGCCGACGATGTGTATTCTTTCCCTCCTGTTATAGGAGAGTTTGATAATTATCTTTTAAGAGAGGGCAACCACTTTGAACTTTATAAAAAAATGGGTGCTCAACTTATATCATTAAATGGTGTTGAAGGTGTTTCATTTGCTGTGTGGGCTCCTGACGCTTACCGTGTAAGTGTTGTAGGAGATTTTAACCGCTGGGACGGTCGTGTAAATGTAATGAGAAAACATCCGACAAGTGGTATTTGGGACATTTTTATCCCAAAGTTAGAAGAGGGCACATTATACAAATTTGAAATAATTTCCCGTGATGGACGACTTATCCCACTTAAATCCGACCCATACGGTTTTTATCAGGAAGTTCGCCCACTAACCGCATCAATAGTATATGACAGAAAAAAATATAAATGGTCCCCAAATAAAAGATGGGAGGAAGAAAGAAAAACTATTAACAGCAATTCTTCACCAATTTCCATTTACGAGGTGCATCTTGGTTCTTGGAAACGAAAGGACGATAATCAATACCTAACCTACCGCGAACTTGCTCACGACTTAATCCCGTATGCAAAATGGATGGGATTTACCCACCTTGAACTTCTACCAATAATGGAATACCCATTTGATGGCTCTTGGGGATACCAAACAACAGGAATGTTTGCACCAACTTCGCGATTTGGAAACCCAGACGATTTCAAATACTTTGTGGAACAGGCTCATAATGCAGGCTTAGGAGTCATCCTTGATTGGGTAGCAGCCCATTTCCCAAAGGACGCCCACGGACTTTCAAACTTTGATGGTCGCCCACTTTATGAATACGCCGACGACAGAAAGGGCGAACATAAGGATTGGGGAACAAAGATTTATGATTATGGAAGAAACGAGGTAGTAAATTTCCTTATCGCCTCCGCAACATATTGGCTTGATGAATTTAAGGTTGACGGTTTACGATTTGATGCCGTTGCCTCTATGCTCTATTTGGATTACAGCCGTCGTGCAGGTGAGTGGCTTCCAAATGTTTGTGGTGGAAGAGAAAATTTAGAGGCAATCTCATTTTTACAAAAAACAAATACAATTATGTATAAACAATTTCCATACTCCGCCTCATTTGCCGAAGAGTCAACTTGCTGGGACAAAGTTTCATGTCCAGTTAATGTAGGCGGACTTGGCTTTGGTTATAAATGGAATATGGGCTGGATGCACGATGTCCTTGATTATATGAGCAAGGAACCAATATACAGAAAATATCACCATTACCAAATGACACACTGTATAATGTATGCCTTTACCGAAAATTTTGTCCTTTCAATTTCACACGACGAAGTAGTCCATTGCAAGGGTTCACTACTTAATAAAATGCCAGGTGATAAATGGCAAAAGTTTGCAAACCTAAGGGCTTTTTACGGATATATGTGGACTTTCCCAGGAAGAAAATTAATTTTCCAAGGCGACGAGTTCGCCCAATATAACGAATGGAATGAAAATCAAAGCTTGGATTGGCATATAACAACCGACCCATATAATAAGGCAATTCAAAAACTTATAAAACATTTAAATGAGCTTTATAAAACAGAACACGCACTTTATGATAATAATTCACATCCATCATGCTTTGAATGGATAAATTATAATGATGCTGAAAACAGCGTGTTTACATTTATTCGCCATTCTGATAACAAGGATGATTATTTAATCGTTGTTTCAAATATGACCCCTATTATTCGTGAAAATTATCGTTTAGGAGTTCCTTATGATGCTGAATTCACAGAAGTTTTAAACACAGATGATTTTGAATATATGGGAAGTGGTGTTAGAAACGAGGGAATAATAACGGCGGAGCAAATCCGCTGGGACGACAGGGATTTTTCAATAAATATAACCGTCCCACCTCTTGCAACAATAATTTTAAAACCAAAAAAGAAATAAAAAAATCCCCTCTGGTTTGAGGGGTGGGTAATTCATAATAAAGATTATAAATATTGTGAACTATCTTTAATTTCTTATACAATTAGAACGGGATACTTCAACACAACCTGTTTTATCAGAATTAGGTTCCCGTGTAATATCTATATGACCAGGTGCTGTTTTGGTGGGACCGTCTGTACATTTGTAACATGCTTTTTCACAATCTTTCAAACTCATACCATTATTCGATTCGTTGCTACAACCAGTTACACACCTTTGATCTGTTTTGCATTCTCTTTCTGTATACTTATAATCACAATATTCAGTTGTTGGAGTGCAACTTAAACAAGAAGAACTTCCCGAGTTTGGTTGGTATTGACCTGCAGGACAGGGTTTACAGGAGGATTGACCAGCCGCGTCTTGGTATTGACCTGCGGGACAAGGAGTGCAAGAGGCTGCACCTGCATAAGAGTAAGTGCCAGCTGAACAGGTAGTACAGGATGTTGCACCAGCTGCTGCATAGGAACCTTGTGAACAAGCCTTACACATATATAGTTGTGAATAAGTTGGTGAAGATATTAAAGTTAATATACTTAATATTGAGTATTTTTTATTTAGTTTCATTTGTTTTTTTCCTTTCGTTGTTAAGTTTATATCAAGAAACCCAATGTAACCTTGCGATGCGGACTAGAAATTTTTTCACTAACACCGTTAAAAAATTAAGTCCTTGTTCGCTCGGTTTCATTTGTTTTTTCCTTTCGTTATTAGTTAATTAAATTTGTTCTTTTTTTAATAATGCAAAATTACATTTTGCGAGCCACCCGAACCCCCGCCCCGCGGGTGGCTCGCTTGCCCTATTTTTTTACACTTAATTTTTTTCATTTTAGTTTTCCTCCTTTTTGCTTCCTACTCAGCGATAAAAAGTTTCATATAACCGCCAGGACAACTTGAAGTTAGCTCTGGCATACTTCCAGCAGGGCATTGTATTTCACAATGTCTTTCTGTTGGGTTATACTTTAAATAAGTAGTGTTTTTGCACTTGCAAGTATTATTTTCATAGGTCGCTTTGAATGGACCTGTGCAGTATGTCGCTGTCGTAGGCACACAATAATCTGATAAAGCGTTTGTAAACGGTGATGCCTTTGCATTACTTATTGTAAACATAGCTATTGGTATAGTGAGTATAAATATGTTTTTTTTATTCATTTGTTTTCTCCTTTTGTTAGTTAAAATTTTTATATTTTCATCATTTTCCAAAGCCGTAAGGCTTTATGGCACACCCGCGGGTGCGGGGGTGTCGGGTGTGCCATTTTCTGACTGATAGTTATAGCTAGTTGTTGCATTTTTTCTCCTCCTTATATTTATCGGGAGGGTGGAAGCGAAGACCATGAACTAAAAAAACTTCCACCCATATTAATTAAACTATGAGTTTAAGAAGCCATTTTTTGTATGAAAAATCCCCGCCGTAATTGCTTACGAACTATACTTTTTATACTGCGATTAAAAATTTTACTTTCTTTATAATGGTTCATTTTAAACTCCTTTCTATGGGGAGCTTAGAACACCATCACAAATGGCACGACACTTTCGTGCTTAGCCTTATTATGCCGTACTCCCCAAAAGGAGATACGACAGGGAAATACTATTTCCGTATTGTGAAGGGGTTCTAATCCCTAATACTGCTTTTTGCAGTATCAAAACCAATATAATATGAAATTTGTATTTTGTAAATGAAAAATATTTTTAAATAAGTTTTCTTTGGCGGATTGCCTCGCCAATTGTTCCTTCATCAAGGTAATCAAGTTCACCACCAAGAGGAACTCCGTGTGCAAGTTCAGTAATTTTTACATTTGTATCTTTAAGCAAATTTATAATGTAATGCGATGTAATTTTTGCATCTACTGTTGCAGGAAGAGCAAGTATAACTTCCTCAATCCCTTCATCTACGATTCGCGATTTCAAACTAGATAGATTCAAATCACTTGGCTCAACTCCATTTATCGCAGATAAAATTCCACCAGTTATATGATACTTTCCATTAAAAATATTTCCCCGTTCCATTGCCCAAAGGGATGATATGTCAGAAATTATGCAAAGCACTTTTGAATCCCTTTTCGCATCATTACATATAGAACAAGGGGACACAGTATCAAAATTCCCACACACAGGACAAGTCTTTATATTATTTGCAACATTTGAAAGAGCATCAATCAAAGGTTCCAACTTCTCCTCCTTATTTGAAATAAGGTTGATAGTCGCACGCACAGCGGACCTGTTCCCAAAACCTTGGATTTTAGATAATGCCTTTATTAAATTTTGAATGTCATCAGATTTTTGCATTATAATCCCTTATTCCTCATCATCTTCTAACATACAGTCAATAAGAAGTATTTGAGCCGTCTGCTTATTTTTCTCTTTAAATACCGATTCTTTTAAAAGAGTATAAAGCAAAGCTTCCTCATAACCTTGTAAAGTTCCACAATCAAGATAAGTATCTGTTTTGGAAATAGGGAAAGTCCTAATTGCCATATTTTTGGAATCTTTTTTTACTTCTTCGTTAAGATATTTATCAAAATGAATCTCTTTACCTTCGGTTTCCCAAAGATTATATTCTTCCGTTCCAACTGTATCAATTAGATTGGCAATTTCCTCTAACCTTTTTGCAACTTTTTTATCAAAAATTGCAAGAGTATGAAAAGCCTCATCAGATTTAGATTCTTTTGGCTTCTCCTTAAAAATACCATCATCAATGATTCCCCAACGAGAAGGATCTTTCACATGCCTTGTAATAAACATATTACCCCCGATTCCATCGGCGATATATTTTTCAATACAACGTCTTACAACTGATTTTCTAAGCTCAGCATCTTTTACAGCATGATTCGGTAAAACTATATCATCAGGAACTCTGACAACAAGATGACGACCATTTGCAATTTTGTTTGCAAGACCTATTGCATGACCCAAACCCTTTGGCTTATCTTGAATGACATACTTTATTTCAACATCATCAGGAATATATAAGCTTTGTAAAAGTTCTAAGCCTATAATATTTCCATTCTTTTTAAATTTATCTTCAATTTTTTGTTCCTTTGTAAAACAAAGTTCAAACGATTCTTTTGCTTTTTCATCACTACAAACAATAGTAATATGTTTTGCACCAGAAGAAATAAGTTCCTTTATAATATAATCAATAACCTTTCTTGAACCAAAAGGAATCAAAGATTTATGTGGGATTCCCTTTGAATGTGGATAATTTCTTGTTGATTTACCCGCGGCAAGTATAACAAATTCTAAATCATCAGTAGTTAACATTTTCACCCCTTATTTTTTTCCCTCTTTATTTATATTACTCTTTACCTTGTCAAATATTGAATCAATAAATTTAATATTTTCCGCTTTAAATTTAGATTCTGTTAAAAGTGTATATAGCAAAGCCTTTTCATAACCTTCAATACTTCCACAATCAAGATATATGTCGGTTGGTTTTATTGAAAGTGTTTGAATTTTCATTTTTTGAGGATTCTCATCAATAGTTTTATTTAGGGCATCAGCAAAGGCAAGCTCACCGCCTACAATTCCTTCAACGGCCTTTCCCTCATTCATTTTCATTGCAGAATCATAAAGCTTTTTACAAACTTCCTTATCAAAAATAAAAAGCCCAAATGCCGCTTGATTAGAAGAGGATTCTTTTGGCTTTTCCTTAAAGTATCCATTATCAATGATTCCCCAACGTGAAGGATTGTCAACTTCCCTTGTCATACCAAGATTTCCATATCCTCCGTTTTTAATATATGTATCAACAGCCCTTTTGTAAACAGGAATTCTGTCTTCCTCATTTTCTGCATATTTATCAGCAAGCACAATATCATCAGGCCAAATCATAACAACATTTCTGCCTGTATCTTTAATAGTATTATAAACAAGACCCACAGCATGCCCTGTTCCACGAGGTTTTTCTTGTATAAGATATTTTATTTCAATATCTTCTGGGACATATAAACTTTGAAGAAGTTCAAGTCCTACAATATTTCCCTTTGCTTCAAATTTACTTTCAATTTCAGGTTCTCTTACAAAACAATTGTGAAATGCTTCAATAGCAGCATCATCAGCAACCACAATAGTAATATGTTTTCCACCTGCAAGAATTATTTGATTCATAATAAAATCAATAATTTTTTTTGAACCAAAAGGCACCAAAGATTTATGTGGAATCCCCTTTGAATGTGGATAATTTCTTGTTGATTTACCAGCAGCAAGTATAACAAATTCTAAATTTTCTGGACTCATAATATTCCTTTACTTTTTTTTTAAACTTAAATAAATATACCGTTTTTTAATTGAAAATCAACCCCATTTTATAAAAAGTATATAGGTTTAAGTTCCAATGAATAAAAATTTCAAAATATAATTGACAGCTTTATTTTTTTATAATAAAATTCAAAATTGATAAAAGAATTTTTTCTATTTTCTAAATTCTAAATACTAATCATTAAATCAAAAAATCTCAAAGGAAGGTTATTTTAAATGCATATAAAAGAGTTAAGAGAACAAAGTCCAGCTTATCTTATAGCATTAGCTGAAAAAGAGGGTATAGAGAATCCTACATCATTTGATACACAAAATCTTCGTTTTAATATATTAAAGAAGATTTCACAAAAGGAACAATTAATAGGCGAGGGTGTCTTAGAAATTATGCCAGATGGCTACGGCTTCCTTCGTTCAAAGGATGCAAATTATTTGGCTGGTCCAGACGATATATATGTTTCTCCTACTCTTATAAAAAGAAATAGCCTTAAAAACGGTGATACAGTAGAAGGTAATTTACGTGCACCAAAAGCAGGTGAAAAATATTTCGCACTTGATAATGTAAATACAATTAATTTTGAAAATCCAGAAAGATCAAGACATCGTGTCCATTTTGATGATTTAACTCCACTTTATCCACAAAAAAAGTTAAATTTGGAAATGATGCCTGCAAACCCTAAAAAACCAGATTTTACAACTCGTATCATTGATTTGGTTGCTCCACAAGGAAAGGGACAAAGAAGCTTGATTGTTGCACCACCAAAAACTGGTAAAACAGTAATGCTTCAAAACATAGCACACGCAATTACATCAAATCACCCAGAAATTTACTTAATTGTTTTACTTATTGATGAACGTCCAGAAGAAGTTACCGATATGAAACGTTCTATCCAAGGTGAAGTTATAAGCTCTACTTTTGATGAACCAGCAACCCGCCACGTGCAAGTTGTTGAAATGGTAATGGAAAAGGCAAAACGTTTGGTTGAATACAAACACGACGTTGTAATCTTGCTTGATTCTATCACTCGTCTCGGTCGTGCATATAATGCCGTTGTTCCAAGCAGTGGTAAAGTTTTAACTGGTGGTGTTGACGCAAACGCACTTCAACGCCCTAAACGTGTTCTCGGTGCTGCCCGTAATATAGAAGAGGGCGGAAGCTTAACAATAATTGCTACCGCTTTGGTTGATACTGGCTCACGTATGGACGAAGTTATATTTGAAGAATTTAAGGGAACAGGTAATTCTGAAATCGTTCTTGATAGAAAGCTTTCTGATAAAAGAACATTCCCAGCAATTGATGTTACCAAATCTGGTACCCGAAAGGAAGAACTTCTTGTTGATACAGAAACCCTTCAAAAAATGTGGGTTCTTCGCAGAATCCTTGTTTCCATGGGTGCAAGCGACGCAATGGATTTCTTGCTTGAAAAAATAAAACATACAAAGGATAATCCAGAGTTTTTTATGACTATGAATAATTAATAGGCTTGTTATGAAGGATTTGTTTTATAAAGTAGTTGAGAAAGTAAGTCCAGATTCCTTTTTGGCATTGGGACTTTCTTTTCGTATGTGTAATATTATAAAGAAAATGGGATACAAACATCCTACCCCAGTTCAAAAGGAATCAATTCCAGCTATCCTAGATGGTAATGATGTTCTTGCCTCCGCCCAAACAGGAAGCGGAAAAACTGCGGCCTTTGCAATTCCTATCATTGAAAAAATGTTTGAATTCCCAAACAAATATGCCCTTATAATTTCACCGACTCGTGAACTTGCCGAACAAACAGACGAAGTTTTTCGTAAAATGTTGGAAGGCACAGATGAAAAAACAGTCCTTTTAATAGGAGGAACCGAACTTGACCCACAAGTAGAACTTTTAAATGCAAATCCAAGATTTATTATCGGCACCCCAGGACGTATTTGCGACCATTTAAAACGAAAAACTTTAAAACTATATAAAACTCGTTATGTAGTTCTTGATGAAACAGATAAAATGCTTGATATGGGATTCGTTGACCAAATAAGGAATATTTTTAAAAATACTAATCCTCGCAAACGTCAAACTTTGATGTTTTCAGCAACTTTTCCACACGAAATTTTATCTATGGCAAACAAATATTTGAAAAAGCCCGTAAATGTAAATATAGGAAAGCCAAACTCTGTATCAGAGGATATTGAACAAGAAGTCGTTAAAATCTTTAACGAAAAAAAGTTTAACTTTATGTGTAAAATTATGAAACAACGCCCTGGAACTTGCATAATTTTTGTTCGTACACAAAAGGCCGTTGAAATAATGGAAAACAAACTTTCCAAATTCTTTACTTGTGTATCAATCCATGGTGGATATAAACAAGAAAGACGAACCAAGGCAATAGAGGAATTTAAAACTGGAAATGTAAAGGCTTTAATTGCAACCGATGTTGCCGCCCGTGGACTTGATATTTCACATATTGATAATGTTATAAATTACGATTTACCAGAAGTTCCAGAAAACTACGTCCATCGTATTGGAAGAACTGGACGTGCTGGAAAAAAGGGATATGCCGTATCCTTTATAACTCCTGATACAATAGAATTGTGGGAGGATATTGAACGCTTTATGGCTGGTAAAAAAGCAACTGCCTATAAACAACGTTTAAGAAAAATGATTGAGGAATACGAAAAACGCCAAGCACAAAAAAAGAAAGAAAAGGCATTAAGAGAGGCAATTGAACGTGGCCGTATACTTAATCCTAATTTAATTGGTATTCCTTTAACTGATATAAAGGCAAAAAATGAAAATCCAAAAAGAAAAACTCTACATATTAATAACGAAGATGACGATTCGTTTTTAAGACCTCAAGATTCGTTTTCTAAATCATTATTGGGAATATCTAATGAAGAAGAAAATTCAGAAGATAATGGAATCAAAAATGTAAATAACTTGTTTATGTCAAATGATACCGATAGGAATTTAGAACGTATATTAGAGGAGCAAAGGGAAGCTTCTAAAATGATGGCAAACGAAGAAATTATAGATGAGGTTCCAGAAGATACTATAAAAGAAACCACAGAAGAAATTTTGTCGGAAACACCAGAGGAAATTAAAGAAGAAACCTCAGAAGAAGTAAAAGAAAAATTCCCAGAAGACATTACAAAAGATGCTACAATAGAATCTTGATTATTTATATTATATTTTATATAATTATGTAGTTCATTAAAGAAGGAAGTAAAATGTTAGATATAAAATTCATAAGGGAAAATCCAGACCTTGTAAAAAAAACAATTCAAAATAAAAATGTTGATATTGACTTGGATACATTTCTTAAACTTGACTCTCAAATTTCCGAAATCAATAAAAAACTTCAAGATTTAAGAGAGGAAAAAAATTCCATTACTTCAAAAATCCCATCTTTAAAAGATGATGAAAAAAAAGAAGCAATTCAAACCTCAAAGGAAATTTCAAGTAAAATAAGCATATATGAAACCGAACTTGCAACTGCTAAACCAGAATATGACGATATGCTTTGGCGTATGCCAAATATCCCAGCTGATGATACTCCTATTGGAAAGGACGACAGTGAAAATGTTGTAGTAAGAAAAGTTGGAACACCTCGCACATTTGATTTTACCCCACGCGATCATTACGATATTTTGGAAATGAACGATTGGGCTGATTTCAAACGTGTCGCAAAGATTTGTGGTTCTCGCTCCTATACATTAAAGGGTGCAGCAAGTCGCCTTGAAATTGCACTTCATATGTTTATGATGGATAAATTAACTGCAAAGGGCTTTACAATGATAACCGTTCCATCAATGGTAAATGAAGATGCTCTTTTTGGCACAGGTCATTTTCCTGCTGGTCGTGAAGATGTTTATTATTTGGAAAAGGATAATATGTATCTTTCTGGTACCGCAGAAATTGTTTTAACCTCTCTTCATAGGGACGAAATTTTAGAAGAATCTCAACTCCCTATTTTATATGCGGGATATTCTCCTTGTTTCAGAAGAGAAGCAGGCTCCGCTGGTAAAGATGTCCGTGGACTTATCCGCCTTCATCAATTTATGAAGGTTGAACAATATGTAATCTGTAAGGCAGATTTAGCAGAAAGCAAAAAATGGTATGAAACTCTTCTTCAAACAGCAGAGGAGGTTTTGCAGGATTTAGAACTTCCATATCAGGTAATTGAATGTTGCACTGGTGATATGGGTCTTGGCAAATATAAAATGAACGATTTGGAAGCATGGACTCCTTCACAAAATAAATATCGTGAAACACACAGCTGTTCAAATCTTACCGATTGGCAAGCAAGACGTGCCAATATCCGTTATCGTGAAAACGGCACAAACAAGGTTAAATATTGCTATACTTTAAATAATACAGGTATTGCTACACCACGAATACTTGCACCATTCTTGGAAAATCATCAAACTGCCGATGGCAAAGTTCGTATTCCAGAAAAACTTCGCCCATATATGAATGGTAAAGAATTTTTATAATAACTTAAAAACATACGAGAAAGGAAAATATTATGCGTGCTTTTTTATTCCCAGGACAGGGTTCCCAAAAATTAAAAATGGGACAGGATTTATATGAAAATTTCAGAGAGGCAAAAGATGTCTTTGAAGAAGTAGATTCTGCTCTTTCCTATAAACTTTCAAATATAATATTTGGCGATGATGCCGAAGCTTTAAATAAAACAGAAAATACCCAAGTGGCTCTTCTTACAATGAGTATTGCAACTCTCAAAGTAATAGAAGCAGTCAGTGGCAAGAAATTAAATGAGCTTTGCGATTTCGTTTGCGGACACTCTTTGGGAGAATATTCCGCTTTGGTCGCAAGTGGTGCTATGCCTCTTTCCACAGGCGCAAGACTTTTAAAGATTCGCTCACAAGCTATGGCAGACGCTGTTCCATCTGGCACAGGTGCAATGATGGCAATAATCGGACTTGATATTGAAAAGGTTCGTGAAGTTTGTGATAAATCATCAACTGATAATGCAAAAGTTTCTGTTGCAAATGATAATTGCCCAGGTCAAATTGTCATAAGTGGTCATAAAGAAGCAATTGAAAAGGCATCAGAAATTGCACGTGAAATGGGTGCAAAAAAATGTGTGATACTTCCTGTGTCTATTCCTGCTCATTGCCCTCTTATGGAACCAGCAAAAATCACAGTTGAAAATGCACTTGCAGAAACAAATTTCAATACCCCAATTGTTCCATTTGTTTCAAACCGAACAGCAAATATTGATACAGAATCATCTGATATAAAACAACACCTTGCTGAACAAATGGTAAATGGAGTTCGCTTCCGTGAATGTGTTGACTTTATGGTATCAAAGGGCGTTGATAACTTCGCAGAAATTGGCGCAGGAAATGTCCTATCTGGTCTTATCAAACGTTGCACAGACAAGGCAACCTCAACTCCAATAGGAACAGTTGAAACAATAAACGAATTTGTAAAAACATTATAAGGAGAAAAATATGTTTGATTTAACAGGAAAAACCGCTCTTATCACAGGTGCCACAGGTGGTATCGGTGAATCTATTGCAACCGAACTTCATAAACAAGGTGCAACCGTTATTTTAACAGGTCGTAAGGCAGATGTTCTTGAAGCATTAAAAAACAAATTAGGTGAACGTGCTTTTATAATTCCAGCCGATTTATCCGATTCGGAGAGAATAAAAACTTTGGTCGCAGATGCACTTAAAATCACTGGTAAAATTGATATACTTATCAATAATGCAGGTCTTACCCGTGATACATTAATGATGCGTATGAAGGACGAAGATTGGCAAACTGTAATTGATGTAAACCTTACCGCATGTTTTAAACTTGCACGTGAAGTTTTAACACCAATGATGAAAAACCGATTCGGAAGAATTATAAACATAACTTCTATTGTTGGTTGGATGGGAAATGCAGGTCAAGCAAACTACTGTGCGACAAAGGCAGGCCTTACTGGTATGAGTAAAGCTTTGGCAACCGAAGTTGCAAGTCGCGGTATCACAGTAAACTGTATCGCACCAGGATTTATTTCCACCCCTATGACAGATGTTTTGCCAGAGGATGTTAAAAATAAAATGATGGAACAAATCCCACTAAGACGATTCGGAACACCAACTGATATTGCAAATGCTGCAATTTTCTTGGCAAGTGATGAATCCTCTTATATCACAGGTCAAACAATCCATGTCAATGGTGGTATGTTAAGAGTTTAAAAAAAAGCCCCTCTTAGGAGGGGTTAATTTTTACTTAAAACCTCTATCAAAATTCGCAATGGTGAAGGTTTCAGGATTTTCACCCTTTAATAACTTTCTAAACATTTTTACAACTTCAAGCGAAGTATATTTTTTCAAACAAAAATCATACCTAACAGCAAAAGGTTTTGCCATATTTGAAAGCTTATCATTTATGCAAAATGGTCTTTCACAAATTACAAAATTCCTACAATTTTTAACGATAGTATTTTTGTTATTTTTACAATTTGCACATTCCCCAGTGCAATTATCAGAAATGAAAAGAGGAGTATCCTGATACGCAATCACATCAACACTTTTTGCAAAATTGGAAATAATAGAGTCCATATTAACCTTGCTGTCCTCTACACTTAAAGTGATTCGTTTTGCACCCAGGCTTTTCCAAAAATCCACTGCAAAATTGTTAAGTGTGTATATGTGATAATCAACTGTAAAATCCTCAATTTTAAATTCACGAACCAAATCCAAACCAAAAATATTTGATATTTGAAATTTCTTATATCCCAAAGAAAGAAGCTCACGAACTTTATTTTTCAATTTTTCCATAACACCATTTCTTACAATCACAGGAAGCCCAACTCTTACCTTATCTTTCCAAATATGGTTAAGTTTAGAAAAATCACAGTCAATATCAGCAATTACCTCAAACACATTTTTAAAATCGTTCATATCAAATTTATCAAGATAGCTTTCATCATCAATTTTTATTACTATATTTGATTTATCCACACACTCACCCTCAAATTGTAAAACAGAAGGTATATGAAGTTTGCGATTCGCCTTTACCTCTTCCACCTTTTCCATCAAACTCCGCCTTATATTATTAAGAACGGAAATAGGTGCAAACACACCAACATTTTCATATTTAAAATTACGAAGAATAAATGATGTATCACCAAGCTTTGAAAAGGCATTAAAAACACTTTCCTTCATCTTTTCTAAATTTTGTGCAGGCTCAAAATTACCACTTAACTCTTCCTCAATCACACGCCCATCAATAACCGCTGATGCAATTATTTTATCATTTGAAAGCTTTACCGCTATATCAATTTCCTCTTTTGAAATTAAACTTTCAACCTTTGGCATATCAAAGGGATAAGCCCCCTTTACTTCCATAGAAGAGGCACAATAAACTTCCATACCCTTTGAAACCACAGGGGCATTTTCAGGAAGTTTTATTTCCACCATATCAGAACGATTCGCCTCAAACACATATTTCCCAGCAATCTTCATATTATCAAGTGCAAAGCCAAAAGGTCTGTCCTCTCCACTAACTGGAATCAAAAGCCCATCGTGTTTTGAAATAGGTTGCAAAGTTTTAAAAGTAATAGTCCTTCCCTTTACATTTGTAATTTTTCCAATATAAAGTCCGCGAGGTCCAGAAAATTCCCTGTCTATAACATCTTTGTTTTTTCCATTCAAATGAAGTTGGGTAAATGGTCGTGCAAAGATTCGTTTTATATTTTCAATACAGCCTGAGGTGTCTTTTCCATCAATAAGCCTCCTGTAATAATCAGTTGTTGCCGCCACATACAAAGGAGTTTTCTTTCGCCCCTCTATTTTAAGGGACGCAACACCTATATCACAAAGTTTACGAACATCATCGCCAAGACATAAATCTTTCATAGAATAGGGATGATCTCCACCATAGATTTTACGACACGGATATGTGCATTTACCACGATTCGCAGACTCCCCTTTTACAAAGGAAGAATACATACAAAGCCCACTGTATGAATAACAAAGCGCCCCGTGAATAAATACCTCTGTTTCAATACCACAGTTTTTTGTAATGTTTTCAATTTCCTTTAAGCTTAATTCACGTGCCAACACACAACGGGTAAAACCAAGATTGCGAAGGGCTATTGCCCCATCTAAATTATGCACCGCCATTTGTGTACTTGCGTGCATTCCTAAGTTTGGAAAATATCTTTTGATAAGATTTACAATACCAAAATCCTGTATGATAAGTCCGTCAACCTTTGCATCATTTAAAAGAGCGAGTTTTTGAATAACCTCCTCAATTTCATTATTTTGAATAACAGTATTTAATGCAACATAAACTTTTTTATTTAAATTATGGGCATAATTGACAATCGCATATAAATCAGATTCCGAAAAATTAACCGCATCAGCTCTGGCCGAAAAATTACGAAGCCCAAGATATATTGCATCTGCCCCGTATGTAAACCCNGCAATTCCACATTCAAAATTTCCAGCAGGAGATAAAAGCTCCACAGATTTTTTTTGCATAATANCACCTATAATTTCAAAATAATTTTACCAAGNGNTGGATAGAAAATNTTATCATCTAATTCTAAATTAAGAAGAGTATTTGATATTTGAGAATAAGAATACTTATCAGACAATTCCCGTATCAAATAATCAACACTTAATGGTGTAGAATTAAGAAGAGATAAAATCTTCACTTCCAAATCGGCATCTTCTATTTCTAAATCTTCAAAACTTATATCCTCACCTTCTTCCTTTACAAACAAATCACGACTTTCAACTTTTTTAATTTCGGTTGGATTCGTATTGTTAAGTGATGTTATTATATCATCGGCAGAGGTAAGAATNGTAGCACCGTTTTTGATAAGNTCATTTGTTCCACCAGCCCTTGGATCCATAGGAAAATTCGGAACGGCGAAAACTTCACGACCTTGCTCCATCGCAAATCGTGCAGTAATAAGACTTCCAGATTTAAGACTTGCTTCCATCACTGCGATACCAAGGCNCATTCCAGAAACAATTCTATTACGCCGAGGGAAAAGATTCGCCTGTGGTTGGGTTCCGATTCNCATTTCAGATACAACCGCACCTTGCTCACAAATCATATCATAAAGATTTCTGTTTGATGAAGGATAAATATTATCAACACCACCNGCCAACACAGCGACAGTTTTTTCCCCATTGTTAGANNTTGANGACAAAGCNCCCTTATGTGCNTCTGTATCAATTCCAATTGCCATACCAGAGATAACACAAAAATNATTATTAACAAGTTCTCTTGCTAAACCAGAGGTAAAATTNCGACTGTTAAGTGAAGCATTCCTTGANCCAACAANNCCAACAGCTTTATGTGAAAGAGCATCNACATTTCCCCGCACATATAAAAGCGGTGGCACATCATAAATTTGNTTTAATAAGTAAGGGTATTTCTCATCACAGAAAAACAGCATAGAAATGCCNAGCTTTTCTGCCTTCTCAAATTCCGCCTCTGCCATAGNTTTTGGNAANGGTTTAATTTTACGCTCCTCCTCTAAAAACTCCAAAACCTTTTCTGCTGAGGANTATTTNTGAAGAAGTCTGTAAAATAAAACTTGNCCAATACCNGAAGTATTGACAAGCCTTACATAATCAATTTTTTCTTTATCAAATTTATTCATTATCTTTATGAAGTTTTATATTACTTTCTTCCCCTTTTATCAAACGTTTTATATTTGAAATATGTCTTAAAATAACAAATAAAGAAACGCAGGCATAAAATAANGTTAAATTAAAAACAGTTGCACTTCTGTAATTCGCGAATAGGTATACATAAAGTGGAAGAANTATTGAGGTTATAAGTGCAGAAAGTGAAGACTTCTTTGANATAACCGCAACTGCAATCCAGGTCATAAGAGCCACCAAAGGAAGAACATANGCNTTTATACANAANNNNGACCACTTTGATGAAAACATAAACAAGCTTCCAAATACTGTTGCAACACCTTTACCACCCTTAAATTTTAAATACACAGGNAAGCAATGCGCAAATATTGTAATNGCAACAATTATCATNGTCATATATACATCATAAAGTCCGAATAAAATACTAACNGCTAATTTGCTTGTTAAAATTNCCATTACAAANNTTACNGCNCANTATGCAAAAAATGGTTTTAATGCGTCAAGTATAACAGTCAATATTGCAAGTATTTTTGANCCNGTNCTAAGCACATTTGTAGCTCCGATATTTCCACTTCCNATTTTGCGAATATCTTGGCGTAGAAAAATTTTTGTTAGAACTAAACCAAATGGAATACTTCCAATTAANTANATNGTTAAAAATAAAATTACAGAGTTAAATATTCCCATTTTTACATCCTTTCAGGTATATCTATTTTAATAATATCAGCNAAAACTTCAAATATAGAAAGTACTATTTTTGATANTTTAAGCCACGATTCCTTTTGTGCTAAATTTTGCTCTGGCATAATTTTTACATTGTGATAAAAATTATTATAAATTACAGCCAATTCATAAATNTATTGTGCCAATATGTGAACACCNCTTGCTTCAAANGCCCTGTCAATCACAGAGGCAAAATCACAAANCTTTATTGCCAAAGCTTTATCATATTGATTTGCAAGTATAATAGGAGTTTTTTCAAATTCATCCCCNAAATCACGAAGCAAAGATTTAATCCTNACNGCCGTATATAAAATATANGGTCCAGTTTTTCCCTCAAAACTTACAAATTTATCAAGGTTGAAAATATAATCACTCGTNCTTGGGTTAATAAGGTCCGCAAATTTTAATGCTGCAATTCCAACAGCATTTGCAATTTTTTCTTTTTCCGTATCAGGAAGAGAAGATGTCTTCTCATTTTCATCAATTTTCTTTCTTGCAGCCGAAAGTGTTTCAGTGATAAGTTCCATAAGCGAAACATTATCCCCATTTCTTGTTTTAAGAGGCTTTGCATCGCTACCAAGCACAGTTCCAAATCCAAGATGTTCAAGTTTGGTGTTTCCTCTAACACCAGTAATTTCCGCTGCACTAAATACCTGATGGAAATGAAGTCCTTGCCTTAAATCAACAACATACCAAACATAATCCGCCTTTTGCCTTTTTATCCTGTCATAAAGTGTCGCCATATCAGTCATTCCATACATCACAGCCCCATTTGACTTTATCACAATAAACGGAGGAACTTCTACACCATTCATTGGATAGTTTGAAAGGTCAATGACTTCTGCTCCTTCTGACATTTTGGTAAATCCCTTATCATGAAATTCTGCCGACAACATATTCACATCATCGTTTGCATCACTTTCCCCATACCATAAATCAAAATCAACATTTAATATAGAAAGAGTTTTCTTTATATCATTAACCGAAGTTTCCCAAAAGCTCCTCCAAATTTTACGATTCTCTTCATCTCCATTTTGAAGCCTTTTTGTTTCTTCCTGTGCCACAGCCATAAATTCAGAATCTTCTTTTGACCTCTTTGATGCCTCTGGATAAATAGGGTTCAATTCAGAAATAGAAATAGGAAGTTTTAACCCCTTTTCTTTAATAGAGGTAATAATTAATCCCATAGGAAGTCCCCAATCACCAAGGTGAATATCACCTACGACATCATAGCCCTTGAACCTTGCAAGATTTTTTAATGCCTCACCAATAATACTTGAACGAAGATGTCCTACGTGAAGAGATTTAGCAACATTCGGACCACCGTAATCTATAACAATTTTTTTTGTATTTTCAAGATGTTGAGGAGCAAATGTTTCACGTGAAACATTTTTATTTAAAATCTCTCCCACAAATTTATTTGAAAGATTTATATTTATAAACCCAGGACCATCAATTGAAAAAGTTATTTCATCATCCTTGATTTTATCAACAATATTTTGTGCAATCATTCTTGGATTTTGCTTTAATGATTTCGCCAAAGCCATCGCAATATTTGATTGAAAATCAGATAAATCTGGTCTGTCAGAATCTCTTACAATTTCACTATTCTCAGGTAAAGAATAACCAAGAGAATCAATTGCCCCTTTAATAATTTCTTCTAATTTTGCTTTTATACAATTCATTTTAAAGTCCCAATGTTGCCTTTATATTTTGAAGTGTGCCACTTGCTATTTTGCGAGCCTTTACAGCACCATCTTTTAATATTTCATCAATTTTCGCCTTATCAGAAATAAGCGTATTATATTTTTCCCTGTATGGTAAAAGATAGTTATTAACCGTTTCTGCCAATTTCTTTTTTGCATCACCATAACCGATTCCACCATTAAGGTATTGTGCCAAATAATCATCACTTACCTTAAACATTTTCATTAATTTATATAAGGTTGAATCATCAGTTTTCTTATCNGCAGGNAAAAGACTATCCGTTGGAATTTTCATAATCTTTTTTCTTGTATCTTCCTCACTTGCAAANAGCTCAATAGTATTACCATAAGATTTACTCATCTTTCTTCCATCAAGCCCNAGTATAGANTCTTGATATTGTATNAATTCNTCTGGAAGTTTNAAAACATCTTTTTTATACACAGANTTAAANGCATTTGCAATATCCCTTGCAATTTCAATGTGTTGCTTTTGGTCAAGCCCTACTGGCACAATATCAGCATTCATTGCCAAAATATCNGCCGCCATTAAAATAGGGTAGGTGTAAAGNCCCATATTTACATTGTCNTCATTTCCATCNCGTTCCAAAATCGCCTTATACGCATGGGCNCGATTCATTAATCCNTTTGGNGTAAAGTTTATAATCAAGGAGCTTATTTCAAAAATTTCCGCTATATCAGATTGTCTGTAAAATATAGTTTTTTGTGGGTCAAGNCCGAATGTCAAAAACGTTGCCGCAACTTCATAAGTTTTATCCCTTAAAAAGTCAGCATCTTTTACCCCATTTAATGCGTGAATGTTNGCAATAAAGACAAACGATTGCCCATCATTTTGATTTATTAAATTTATCATAGGGAGTATTGCNCCAAACAAATTTCCAATATGTGGATTTCCAGTAGGTTTCACCCCAGTAAGTAAAGTTTTATTCATATCACACAAATCCTTAAATTTTATATAAAAATAATAATACAACAGGGANGATTTGACAAGACAAAAATAAAACCTCTCAAAGGAGAGGCTTTATTTTTAAATAACTTACAAAATTAGATGTGTGCTTCAATATATTTAACAGCATCTTCAACAGTAAGAATTTTTTCAGCTTCGTTATCAGGAATTTCGCAACCGAATTCTTCTTCAAAAGCCATAACTAATTCAACTGTATCNAATGAATCAGCACCTAAATCATCAATAAAGCTTGATTTTTCAGTTACTTTTTCTGGTTCAACACCAAGATTTTCAACAACTATTTTTTTTACTTTTTCAAGAACGTTTACTTCGCTCATTTTATCACCTTTCGTTTGTTAATATGATTTTCAGTTTGAAATATAACCGAATAAAAAAAATTTACTATTTTTCTCTATAAATGTCAAGTGTCAAATAAAAAATAAGACTTTCCTTGCTATTTAATAAAAATATGNTATNATATTCNNATNGNNAAAAGGAGTTCTTTTTAATGAAAAAATTAAATATTGGTCTTATTGGTTGCGGAAGNGTAAGTAAATGCCATTTTGAGGCTATCAAAAACAATGAAAAAACAATGCAACTTACTGCTGTATGTGATAGAAATAAGGATAAATCTCTATCCGCCGCNAAACAAACGGGGGCTAAGGCNTATACAAATATTGATGATATGCTTAAAAATGAANCTCTTGATGCNNTNGCANTTTGCACTCCAAACGGTTTTCATTATGAAAATGCAAAGAAAATATTACAAAATAACATAAATGTTATAATTGAAAAGCCANTAACCCTTTCTTTTAAAGAAGGTAAGGANTTAATGAAACTTGCTAAAAAAANGGGCAAACACATATTNCTTATTCACCANAATCGTTTNAATCCNACTATTCAATGTGTTAAAAAGGCTTTGGATAAGGGCGCATTTGGAAAAATCTATATGATTACATCNAATATTTTTTGGTATAGGGATGAGGATTATTACAAAAATCCATCCTGGCACGGCTCAAAAAAAATTGATGGTGGCGCTTTTATAACCCAAGGTTCCCATTACACAGATATTATGAATTGGTTTGCAGGCGATAAAATAAAATCCATTTATGCAATNGGNAAAACATTGGAAAGAGATATTGAAACCGAAGATTGCGGTTCCGCCATAATTGAATGGAAAAATGGTATAATTGGAAATATAAACTTATCCGTCCTTGCCTATAATGAAAATTANGAGGGAAGTATTACAATTTTAGGTCAAAATGGTTTGGTAAAAATTGGTGGTGTAGCACTTAACAAAATAATTGATTGGAAATTTAAAAAGCCCGTAAAACAATTCTGCGATGTCTCTTATAATGTAGATTCTGTATACGGATACGGNCATACNCCATATTATAATGGTGTCGCCGAAACTTTATTAAAGGGNAAACCTTTTATAATAAGTGATNAAGACGCAATGCTATCACTTCAAGCCCTTTGCGGTATAGTTGATTCCATGAATCAAAAAAAGAAAATCAAATTTTAATTTGCCCGCACGTTTTCTTTTTTTAATTTTTCAACATATTTGAGATACCGAGGATTGTTAAGAAGTTCATTCTTTTGCACTTTTAAATGTAAAATAATACACATATAATAATTTATTTGAATTCCATCTTTTTTTGCATCAGAACTTTTTATAAATTCCTCTTGTGCAGATATTTGCTTATCAATATCGTTTAATCTGTTTTTAAATTCATTAAAAGTTAAAATTTTTTTCATAATAATTTTCATTCAAATTGTTATTTAACATTATCTCTTTGTTTTATTAATAATAATGTCTTTTCTATATTTTTTTCATTATATTGTAATAATTTATTAAAACGAAACTTTTCACTATCAGTTTTTGCATTATCTAAATTCTTTAAGAATATAATTTTTTGCCTTTTATAATGATTTAATTCTTGTTCATAAAATTTATGACTATTATCTTTTTCTTGTTTCAATTTTAATTTTATATTTTCTTCTCTTCTGTCTTGATAATATTCATTTTCCATTTCAAAATACATTTTTGACATAGTGTCTGCTTTAGGGCGAAATTTCATTATAAAAATCCTTTCTTTTGTTATTTAAAACAAATATATATCCAAAAAAAAACTTTGTCAATAATAAAATGATAAAAAACATCCCCCTTAAAAAGGAGGAGTTTTTTTATTATGTTTCAAACTTATTTAGGTCCAAAACACCTATTCCAATATTTTTCATCATCTACTATTTTAATTGCACCTGATATATTGTCATGTGAACCATTTAGATAGTGCTGTGTTATAAGATTGTTTGCAGGATCAATAGTAGTATAACTATGATTGAAGCTTCTTCTACCTCCTGTTATATTACATGGAAAGCGTGTACAATTACCTTTAAGCCAATCATTTCCGTTATCTTCTGCTGTAATGGCCCCTATGGTTTGATTCACACCGAAATTACCATAATCAATGTTTGAATCAGGATCTACAAATCCATTGTGATGCTTCGCTAAAAATCCATTATTACTTATGCCAAATGCACAATATTTATTTTGGTTAAAAGATTCAATATTTACCCATTCATAGGTTCTGGCATTAACTATACCTCTGTTTGAATCTCTAAAACCAGTTAATGTATAAGCAACAAACACCCTCCCACACTTAGTAGCGCCAGGGTTAGACCATTGGTAATCTGGGCAAGCGGAACAAACGGCAGACGAAGTAGCGCCGCTTACCTGGGAGTAGGTGCCTGCTGGGCAAGGGGTACATGTTCCATTAGATGCATAAGTACCAGCAGGGCAAGGTAGGCACTGATAGAAAGTTTGGGCGTTAGTATTTGAGGATAGATTAGCAATCATCCCCATTGTGGTTAAGATTAAGATTTTATTTTTATTTAACATTTTGTTTTTTTCCTTTCGTTGTTAGTTAATAAATTTTTTAATTCGTTATTTTTCTTTTATGAGCCAGCCCGCGGCCCGAACTTTTCGGGCTGGCTCATACGCGCATATTTTTATTTCATTTAAATTTTTCATTATGCTTTCTTACTCCTTATTAGTTAGTTAAAAATTTTCTATATCTTCATCATTTATTAAAGCCGATAGGCATTACGAGCCACCCGCGGGTGCGGGGTGTCGGGTGTGCCATTTTCTGACAGTAAAGTTTTTGTATTGTTGTTGCATTTTTATTTTCCTCCTTATTAGTTAAAATTTTTTATATCTTCATTATTTTTCAAAGACGTAAGTCTTTGGTCCATCCCCCTAGGGGGGGGGTAAGGGGATGGACAATTCGGACTGCCACCTCTTACTTGTAAATTGTTGAAAATGTTTTTCATAAGTTTTGTTTCTCCTTTTCTTAATTATTCATTTTCCCCTTCACCTTTTCCAATACCAATACTCCTTGTTAGTTGTCGCCCTCCCGCAAGGCGGGGTAAGGGAGGGCGACTGTAAGTATTTACATACTTACTTTACTGGTGGATAAATTATGTTTATTGTTTTGCAGTTTCATCTATTCTTTCTTTTTTTAGTTAATTTTTTCCTTGGACGATTTTTTCAGTCAGCAAAGCGACTGCCCTTGCCCCCTTTAGGGGCAGTCGCTAGGACCTTCGGTCCTGTTGTGCTGACTCTTTTTTCCATTTGTATTTCTCATAACTCAACTCCTTTTTCTCGGGAGGGTGGAAGCGAAGACCATGAACAAAAAACTTCCACCCGTATCTCTTTTAATTCCATTTCTTCGTAGTCGGATTATACCCCTTTAA